>CAIUSQ010000248.1 GCA_903901905.1 uncultured Actinomycetes bacterium | reverse complement strand
CGAAAGAATAAGAAGCCAGCATTTATTGAGTCGATGACATACAAGCTATCTGGACAGTATGAAGGTGATACTGAAACCTACAAATCTGCTGAAGAGATTGAGTATTGGAAGTCACGCGATCCATTGAAGAGTTACAAAGCTCGAATTCTCGAAGTAGATCCATCAGTTGAATCTCAATTTGCAGTATTTGAGAATGAAAATAGAAAGCAAATAACTGATGCCTTCAGTAGGGCTGCAAAGGATCCTTTCCCAACAATTGATGACATGCATGAGGCAGTTTATTTTGAAGAAGGAGCAAGCGCATGACACGTCAACTCACATACAAAGATGCCGTTAACGAGGCAATTCGCTTAGAAATGCGAAATGACCCATCGGTTATATTAATTGGTGAAGATGTTGCAGGTGGTGCAGGAAATGATCACATCCCTGGAGCGCTAGATGCTTGGGGTGGACCATTTGGTGTAACAAAAGATTTGGTGACAGAGTTTGGTCGCGAACGTGTAATTGACTCTTTGCTTGCAGAAACCGGATTTATCGGAGCTTGTATTGGTGCAACTTTTGCTGGCATGCGTCCTATTGCTGAAATTATGTATTCAGACTTCATTGGAACCTCTTTTGATCAGATTCTCAACCATGCTGCAAAACTGAGATTCACTTACGGTGGCAAAGTCAGCATCCCAATGGTTGTAAGAACTGTGACGGGTGCAGGTTTTAGAGCCGGATCAGAACACTCTCAAATGCTTCTCTCGATTTACAGTCACATTCCTGGCATAAAGGTGATCGCTCCTTCTAATGCTTATGATGCAAAAGGTCTTTTAATTTCAGCGATTCGGGACCAAAACCCAGTGATTTTTATGGAGCACAAGCGTCTTTATATGAAGCAAAGCAATGTGCCTGAAGGCTCCTACACAATTCCAATCGGGGTTGGAGACATCAAGCGAAAAGGAAAGGACATCACAATCGTTGGTGTTCAAAAAATGGTTTTAACAGCACTTGATGCAGCAGATGAGCTTGCTAAACAAGGAATTGATGCCGAAGTCATCGATCCACGCAGTTATTCGCCGATAGATATTGATTTAATCTGTGAATCTGTAGCAAAGACAGGTCATCTATTAGTTGTTGATGAGTCTCATCCTCGCTGTTCTATTGCAACAGATATAGCAGGAATGGTTGCAGATAGAGCCTTCTCTTCATTAAAGGGCCCAATCAAGACACTAACAGGCCTGCATACGCCCGTTCCATTCTCACCACCGCTTGAAGATCATTACCTACCTTCGGTTGATAATGTCATTGAATACGCCACCAAAATGTTAAAGGGAGAAAAAATTGGCCAACGACGTTAAGCGCAAAGTTGTCATGGTGTGTGACACCATGAATGAAATTGATGATCAATTTGCGATTGCCTATGCACTCGGAAGTCCAAAGCTAGAGGTATTGGCGGTGATCTCATCACATAACACTTTGGTACATGGTCATGATTCTGTGAACATGTATCGAGATGAAGCACAAAGAGTGATCGACCTTTGTCAAAGAAGTGATGTCCCTTGTTTACAAGGTTCATCACGCCCGATGGAAAACATCAAAGAAGTATTGCCAAGTGAGGGATTAGATTTCATTGTTAATCTGGCTAAGCAGGGAGTGGATTTTTCAATCTTGGGAACAGGACCTGCAACTGATTTAGCTGCCTTTAAATTGGGATACCCCGATCTAGCAAAAAAGGTGCCCATTATTTGGGCGGGATCATTTCCGGATGAAGAAACCTGGAAGAAATATAAGTACGGCGAGTTAAATGCCCGTGCAGATATTGCATCGTGGAGAGTGCTGTATCAAAATCATGAGAATCTAGTTGTTCTGCCTGGATGGCCAGGAGTAGTTAAAGTCGCAGTAGAAAATTCATTATTTTTGCCAGAATTACGCTCAAAAAACAAGGCAATACTCAACTTCTTAGCTGATATTTTAGAAAAATGGGGCCATGGTCGTATAAAAATGGACATGGATTCAACTAGACCTACAAAAGTATTGTGGGACATAGTCAATATCGCTTACTACACCGTTCCTGAGGCAGTTATTACTCGGGAGATGCCAATTCCTGAAGTTGATGCTGCAGGTTCAATGTATTGGGATCGCCCAATTGCAAAGATACCGGTCTGTATGGATGTTGATGAAGTCGCAATTATGAAAGATTTTTGGGCTGCGATGGAGCGCTTACCTAATTAAATTACGATGCAGATGAGTTTTTGGTTTCGCGCACATTGCATGCTGCATCAAATTTGATCTTAAATCGCTCTGCGTTGTACCAAGTCTTGTTCCACATAATGCTTCGTGAGCGCTGATCCATGTCTATAGTCTCTTTGACTAGGCAAGGCGTCAGTGTTGTAATTTCAAGCAATTTAGAAATCTTTTGATCCACAAAATCCCCAGCTATTTCTGTTTGCGAGGTAGTGATAGAGATTCCGAACTTGTTTTGCAAGAGATCTTCAAGTGATCCTTCAAGCTCGCTATCTTCTATTTGGCCAATATAAGAAATTGGAATAGATGTTGTTTGATATGCCATGGGAATTTCATTACCAAAGCGCAAACGTGAAAACTTCAAAATCTTTGAATTTAAAGGAATACGTAATTTACTCGAGTTGACTTTGTCAGCCGCGACAATTTTAGAAACCAATAGTTTATTTCCAGGTTCTAAGCCACGTGATTGCATTTCTGAAGAGAATGAGCGGCAGCGAGCCGATAATGAATAGCACTGATTAGAAATATAGGTACCAGATCCTGGTCGACGCTCGAGTTTGCCTTCTAAAATGTATGTTTCAATTGCATGACGCAGGGTCATACGTGCTACGCCAAAGCGTTCTGATAAAACACGCTCACTCGGTATCTTTTGACCAGGGTAATAGGCATCTAGTAGTTCATTTAGTTCAGCACGTATCTCCATTGAAATTGCTCAACTCTCCGTAGTTAGTGCCCCTTTTCTACTAGTCTGCAGAGAGTTAGTAAAGGGATAATTCAGCACTTTATGGTCAAGAAATGCCACTTCTAGCCCCATCAGCCCCCACCGATAGACTCTCTCCATGCCAAAGACGCTCCCAACCCCTGCCGCACCTGCGCCAGATGTAACCCGCGGGGTCCTTGCAATCAAACCCTTTAGAAAGCTTTGGAACTCCATGGTGTTCTCCTCCCTTGGAGATTGGTTGGGTCTTTTAGCAACAACAGCTCTTGCTCAACAACTCTCTGGTGGAGATTATGCAAAAGCTAACTTTGCAATCGCAGGTG
>CAIUSQ010000247.1 GCA_903901905.1 uncultured Actinomycetes bacterium | reverse complement strand
CAGCAGAAGTAGTCCCACACGCTCAACCCAGTGAGAGTAGTTTTTTGCTCTCTTCCCCTTCATAATTAATAGGTGCGCAACAAGCTTCTTGCCTTATTGATTACAGCTCTTACCTTGGCCTTCATTCAGCCGTTAGCACTTGCAGCTGTTAAGCCGGGTACGGCTTGCAAAGTACTCGGCAAAACAAGTACATCATCTGGAATCAAATACACCTGTGTTAAATCCGGAAAGAAGTTGGTGTGGAATAAGGGTGTTGCTGTTAATAAACCAACACCTACGCCAACACCGACACCTTCACCAACTCCAAGTGCGACACCAACGCCGACACCTACGCCAACACCAACACCAACTCCAACGCCGACCCCCACCCCAACACTAAAAGATCTCACATTCTCAAATATCGCCGAAAATGTTGATGCAATTGCGTTCAATGTTTATAGCAAGTATGAGAAGTTAATGGCTACGAGTTTTCAAAGCTCCACTAAAGTCACTTTGATTAATGGGCCAAATACAATTCCGATTGCCCACAATCCGACTTCAGCCTTCCAAGTTGCTTCAAAGATATTTCAGAATTTCAAGCAGCCTGACGAAGTCTTTGCTATTTATTACTCATTTACTGATAGAGAATGGGCAAAACAACAACTTGCTTCAAGGGCAGGACAGAGTATTGCTGACTTTCAATTCAGCTATTCATGCCTTGAAGCCTCACGTTGTAACGGTGCCAGTGCATTCAAAACTCTTGATTGGAACGCCATAAGCCACTATGGCCGACCAAATGTGGCAGCGGATTTGACTAGGAATCAAATGGATGGGGAGCTTGAAATTCACGAGAACACTCATTCAATCAGTGCCTTTCAATTAAAGCCAAGCAATACTGGTTACTACAACCTCACACCAGATTGGTTTGCCGAGGGACACGCAACACTTGCAGGAAAGTTAGGGGCTTCAACTACATTTTCTTACTACGCCTCAAAACGAATTGAGACTATAAGAGGCACGCGTCCCCAACCCGATATTCAGGATTATCGACCTGAAAACGTCTTGCGCTTTTATGCTGAATTCAGCAAGTATCCAGAGGTTTCTAAAATTGAGCGCTTCTATCTTTACACACTGGGTTGGTCCACTCTCGAAGCTCTCGCCGCAATAGGGGGGATTGATTCACCAATGAATCTCTTCGTTGAAACGGCAAATGGCTTAACGTTTAAACAGGCATTTAAGAAAATATATGGAATTGAGTGGGAAGCTGCTGCTCCAATATTGGCAGAGGTAGTTTCTAAGCAATACAGGGTTTATTACCCATAAATGAAGAGAGTTTGGGTAAGGTAACTGCGGATCTAGCTTCAGTTCTTTGTAATTTGAATTGTGTCGTTATCGCCTGATTTAACGAGCTTTACTGTAACGCCGTCAAAGGTAAAACTTTCGCCCTCAAATAAGAAATAGTTCATTGTGAAACGTGGTGTCACGCCGTAGCTCTCACCCGTTTGCCAATTGAACCATTCAGCTATGTACTGAGAATGTCGGAGTGGAAATTCAATGTAATTGGCAACCCGGGTATACAAAACTCCTTTACCATCATCTTTTCCAGCGTATTCGCCAGTGCGATCGGTCGCATAACGCGTATCTACAATGTAGGCAGTTACTCCATATGTTCCAGGGTTGAAATTGCCCCACTTGTCTTTTCTATGCGATTCAACAACAAGTGTTCGTGATGGCGTCAGATTAATCATTGCCGCTCGAACACCTTCTTGCTCTCTCTCCAAAGGCACAAGGGTGACTTCAGCATTTGAAAGATTCTTGGTATCGCTGCACCAAATATCTTCAGGGTTTACCCAATCAAGAGTCATTTGATCCCAAGTAATAATGCTTTG
>CAIUSQ010000246.1 GCA_903901905.1 uncultured Actinomycetes bacterium | reverse complement strand
GATTCCTACATTCATTATGTAGAGGGATGTACGGCTCCAATCTATAAGTCTGATTCACTTCACTCTGCAGTTGTTGAAATTATTGTTAAAAAGGGTGCCCGAGTTCGCTATACAACTATTCAAAACTGGTCAAACAATGTTTATAACTTGGTGACAAAGCGAGCCACATGCGCAGAGGGTGCAACTATGGAGTGGGTAGATGGAAACATCGGCTCAAAAGTAACCATGAAGTACCCTGCAATTTTCTTGATGGGACCTCACGCAAAGGGTGAAACTCTTTCACTTGCATTTGCTGGTGAAGGTCAGCACCAAGATTCAGGCGCGAAGATGGTTCATGCTGCCCCTTACACATCATCATCGGTTATCTCGAAATCAGTAGCTCGCGGTGGCGGTCGAACTTCATACAGAGGTCTTGTACAAGTACAAGAAGGCGCACATCATTCAAAGAGCACCGTGAAATGCGATGCATTGTTAGTTGACACAATTTCACGTTCTGATACTTATCCTTATGTTGATATCCGCGAGGATGACGTTTCTATGGGTCATGAAGCAACTGTTTCAAAAGTTAGTGACGATCAACTCTTTTATCTGATGTCACGAGGACTAAACGAAGATGAAGCAATGGCCATGATTGTTCGCGGATTTATCGAACCGATTGCTCGTGAACTTCCAATGGAGTACGCACTTGAACTTAATAGATTAATTGAACTACAGATGGAAGGTGCCGTAGGTTAATGTCAGTTTTAACAACAAACTATCTCACCCCATCTGGTAGAGAAGAGGCGTGGAGATTTACTCCACTCAAACGCCTTCACGGATTACATGATGGTGTTGCAGTCATTTCAGATCGAGTATCTCTTTCCGTTAAGAATGGATTACCTAGCGGTGTTTCCTTCACTCGTGAAGATTTAGATCCTTTAGCCCAAAGCGATGATGTGATTATCGAACGAATTAGAGGTGCTTCAAAGAGTGTTTCTCACTTATCTATTGCAGCTAATTCAGAAATCGCCGAGCCAATTTTTCTATCGAGATCTAAAGGGGCCGTAGATACTGCTGAGTTTTCGCGTGTAAGAATATCTCTGGGATCAAATGCCAGAGCTATAGTTATTGTGGAAAACACAACAGATACTGTCTTGGCTGAAGATCTGGAAATATCTTTGGCACCAGGATCTGATTTGAAGTTTGTAACTCTTCAAGAGTTTGAAGCCAAATCCGTTTACGCTGCAAGACATCACGCGGTAATCGACAAAGATGCAACATTTAAGTCTGTTACGGTTACCGTCGGAGGAGATGTCGTACGGATACTTCCAACAGTTGAATTCATTGCTCCTGGAGCATCAGCTAATCTCTTAGGTGTTTACTTTGCAACCGCCGGGCAATTCTTTGAGCATCGTATTCACGTCGATCACGCTGTGCCACATGCAAAATCAAACGTTAACTACAAGGGCGCACTTGCTGGACAAGATGCGCACACAGTGTGGATCGGGGATGTTCTCATACGTGCTGCTGCAGAAGGCACTGATACTTACGAACTGAATAGAAATTTACTTCTTAGTGATGGTGCTAGAGCGGATTCGGTTCCGAACTTAGAGATCGAAACTGGGGAGATTATTGGAGCCGGTCACGCCAGTACAACAGGGCGCTTTGATGATGAACAACTTTTCTACTTAATGTCTCGAGGAATCTCGGTTAACGACGCTAGACGCCTTGTAGTTCGTGGATTTTTCAATGAGATCGTTCTAGAGATCGGGGATCAAGTAGTCCAGGATCGAATTATGGATCGAATTGACTCTGAGTTAGAAAAGGCGGCAAGCAATGTCTGATTTGCAGCTTGACCAGATTCTTGAGGGTAAGCCAGTTCTTCTAGAAAAAAGCGGAAAAGCTATCTGCGTTGCTCGAGTTGGTCAGGAAGTTTTCGCGATTGCAGATACATGTTCGCATTCAGAGGCTTCACTTTCTGAAGGCGAAACGGATGGTTTCAAGATTGAATGTTGGCTTCATGGAGCAGAGTTCGATCTGCGAACCGGCGAAGCTTTGACATTGCCTGCAAACATCGCATTGCAAACATATTCGGTGAAAATAGACGGAAACTCCGTCACGGTTGAGATTTAATAACGAGAGAGAAGAGAAAAAATGAGCACACTAGAAATCCGCGGGCTTGAGGTTACAGTCGATACCGATAATGGAGTTGTTGAAATTCTCAAAGGAGTTGACCTAACAATCAAGTCAGGAGAGACCCACGCAATTATGGGTCCAAATGGATCAGGAAAATCGACTCTTGCTTACTCAATTGCGGGTCATCCAAAGTACACAATCACTGGTGGAACAGTGACTTTAGATGGTGCAGATATTCTTGAAATGAGTGTTGATGAAAGAGCAAAGGCTGGTCTGTTTTTGGCGATGCAGTATCCAGTTGAAGTTCCAGGCGTGTCAGTATCAAACTTCCTTCGCACTGCCGCAACGGCTCTTCGCGGAGAAGCTCCAAAGCTTCGTACGTGGGTAACAGAAGTAAAATCAGCAATGGAAGCTTTGAATATGGATCCGGCATTTGCAACGAGAAATGTTAATGAAGGTTTCTCGGGTGGAGAGAAAAAGCGCCATGAAATTATGCAGCTCGAACTTCTAAAGCCAAAGATGGCAATTTTAGATGAAACCGACTCAGGCTTAGATGTGGATGCCTTGCGCATTGTTTCAGAGGGCGTAAATCGGGCAAAAGAGGCCAATAACTTAGGTGTTATTTTGATTACTCACTACACACGAATCCTTCGCTACATAAAGCCTGACTTTGTTCATGTCTTTGCAAACGGTCGCATTGTTGAACAAGGCGGACCAGAACTTGCTGAGAAACTTGAAGCGAACGGTTATGCCGATTACGTTAGTAAGTAAGTAGTTTCATGAGTTTAGATGTCGCAACTATTCGCAAAGATTTCCCGATCTTTAACCGAACGGTTCGCGATGGAAAAAAACTCATATACCTGGATAGTGGAGCGACCAGTCAAAAACCAAATTCGGTAATTGAAGCCGAAGGCGATTTTTATAGGTTTCATAATGCTGCGGTGCATCGCGGAGCTCATCAGTTGGCAGAGGAGGCTACAGATGCATATGAAAGCGCTCGTTCAAAGGTTGCTTCGTTTTTAGGAGCAAAAGCGGAAGAGATAGTTTTCACTAAGAGCGCAACTGAGTCTTTGAATTTGATCGCATATGCAATGGGAAATGCACATTCTGGTTCCCGTTTCTCGATAACACCAAAGGATCGAATTGTTGTTACGGAGATGGAACACCACGCAAATCTGATCCCTTGGCAGCAGTTAGCGGCGCGCACGGGTGCACAACTGTCTTGGTTTGATGTTCTTCCTAATGGCCGGTTAGACCTTAGCTCCATTAATACGGTGATTACAGAAAATACAAAGGTTGTCGCTTTAACGCACCAATCAAATGTTTTAGGAACAATTAATCCGTTGGATGCAATTGTGGCTCGTGCACATGAAGTTGGCGCAGTTGTTGTACTTGATGCATGTCAATCTGTTCCTCACATGCCAATAGATGTGAAGACGCTCGGAGTAGATTTTCTTGTTTTTTCCGGACACAAAGCAATCGGTCCAACTGGGGTGGGGGTCCTTTGGAGTTCTGTCCTAGAAGATCTACCTCCATTTCTTTTTGGCGGATCGATGATTGAAAACGTAACTATGGAATCTGCCACTTGGGCACCTGCGCCTAAACGATTTGAAGCAGGCGTTCCGAATATGGCCCAGGCAGTTGGCTTAGGAGCTGCAATAGATTATTTGAATACAATCGGAATGGAAAGAATTCATCAACACGAAATGCAATTAACGAAGTATTTTTTAGAACAGTTACAAAAAGTCCCAACTTTAAAGATAATCGGACCCACCGATCTTGATCTTCGTGGTTCCTGTATTTCATTTACCGTGGGCCAGATCCATCCTCATGATCTTGGTCAATATCTAGATAGTCAGGGAGTAGCTGTCCGTACTGGTCATCACTGTGCTTGGCCTTTGACTCGAAAATTAGGTGTACCTGCAACTACCAGAGCGTCGCTATATCTCTACAACCAAGAAGAAGAGTGTGATCTACTTGTGGATGCAATTGTTAACGCACAGAAGTACTTTGCATAATGGAGTTAGATAGCCTCTACCAAGAAGTGATCTTGGATCACTATAAACATCCACTCAATAAAGGGCTTTCAGAAAAATATGGGGTTCAGGTTCACCATATAAATCCAAGTTGTGGAGATGAGATAACTCTCAATCTCTCTATAGAAGCTGGGATCATCAAATCAATCACTTGGGATGGGGTCGGTTGCTCGATTTCGCAGGCAAGTGTCTCAATTGCCAGTGATCTACTGCTTAATAAAAATCTAGATCAAGCAGGTTCAATCACGGATGATTTCGTTGAACTGATGCACAGTAAAGGAACGAAAGAGGGAGATCCTGCGATCCTCGAGGACGCAGTAGCGCTGGCTGGTGTCTCAAAGTTTCCCGCTCGAATAAAATGCGCTTTGCTTGGATGGATGGCCTTTAAGGATGCAGCCGTTAGAATTAAACAATTAAAAGAGACTGACAATAGAGGGAGCAACCAATGACAACTTCAATCGAGGATGTAACTGAGGCGATGAAGGATGTAGTGGATCCAGAACTTGGAATCAATGTGGTCGACTTGGGTCTTATTTATGATGTCATGGTAGATGAAGCTAACATCGCAATACTTAATATGACATTAACCTCAGCAGCTTGCCCTTTACAGGATGTTATTGAAGATCAAACAAGGGCTGCATTAGCCGGAATGACTAATGATGTGAAAATCAACTGGGTATGGATGCCACCATGGGGACCAGACAAGATTAGTGATGATGGGAGAGATCAGCTTCGTGCTCTAGGTTTCACGGTTTAAAAAATGTCTATGCATAGTGCATGGCTGAACTACCGTTCGATGACGGCAGACCCATCACTTAAAGAGCAGAAGTTAAAGCCAGGAACAGTTAAGAGAATATTTTCCTTTGCAAGGCCCTACCAAGCAAGCATCTATATATATTTGGCCACAGTTGTTGTAGATGCAGCATTGATTGTTGCAACTCCACTTTTATT
>CAIUSQ010000245.1 GCA_903901905.1 uncultured Actinomycetes bacterium | reverse complement strand
GGCGACGTGACGGTGGACCACATGATTAAGCGTGGTGATCGCGGAGTTCAGGAGAAAGGACCTCAGTTCAAGGTCGAAGACAAGAAGCGCCCTCAGCTGTTCTTGGGAGAACAGCGCGAGTACCGGTTTTCCTGAAACCTTTGGGTGTTTTGATTAAAGAAAGCATTTAAAACTTGATTCTTCTATGTTTTACCTAGGGACGTGCCTGTAGGTATTAGTTTCGCTGGTCGTTGTTTACTAAGAAAGAATATAGGTCGTCTTGACTGTGGCGCCATGTCCAGGAATATCATCTTATGATTTCGTCTACACAGAAGTTTACCATTGGTCAGCTGATGATTAACTGGGCTACATATAATCTTGAGCCTGACTATCAGCGTCAGAGCAACATCTGGAGCGCTGAGAAGCGTGCCTACTTTGTTGATACTCTCTTCATGAAGCTGGATGTTCCCAAGTTCTATTTCCACAAGCTTGTTTCTGCAGACCCGTTCTTTTTCGCCGTCGTTGATGGGAAGCAGAGACTGAGTACAATTCGCGATTTTTACCTTTCGCAATTCCCTGTGCCGGAGTTCCTGGATCTCCCTTCCTCTAGGAGGGATTATCCTGCGGATCGTGACATTAAGGGTAAGTATTTCAAGGACATGTCCGAGGAGTGGAAGGAGTGGTTTAAGGCCATCAATCTTGATGTCGTCATCATTGAAACCGAAGGTGACGATGTGGTTGAGGATCTTTTCGAGCGATTGAACAATGGCTCGCCTCTTAATGCGGCAGAGCTGCGCAATGCTAAGCCAGGAAGAATGTCTGAGCTTATCCGTGAAATTGCAGGTACTGATACCTTCTTTGTTTCAGAGCGGCTGAGGGGGGCTCAGGATAAGCGTACTTCGGAATTTTTGGATTTTTCCAATAAGCGATTCGCCTTCAACGACCTGGTGGCAAAGCTCCTTTTCCTTCACGCCAATAACTTCGATCTCGACGTGTCTATCAACAAGCAGGCGCTTGATGATCTTGTCGTCGATAACGCAGCGCTTTCACCTGATGAAATTCAGAAACGTGAGGAGTCATTACGTAAAGGTTTACGCCGTATGGAGCGCGTCTTCGGCAGGGATAACAAGTTGCTGACTAAGGCGCTGGCTCACATTTATTACTCCGCAATTAACCAAATATTCTCCCTCTATGCACATTCTGATCTAAGCGCAAGGGCCCTGGATGCCTTTGAGAAGTTTGAAGTAGAGAGGGAGATTGAGTCGAAGAGGGATGAGGATGTCGTGCCTAGGAATATCTCCGATTTTAATAAGCATGTTCAGCAGAATACTGGTAGTTCTACAAATATGCGCCCCTTGGTAAACATCTTGGTGGCTGAGTTTGTAAACAGGAATACGGATGTTTTGCTAAAAGATAAGCGTAGGGACTTTACTTATAATGAGCGTAAGGCAATTTGGCTGAGGGCTGGTAAGCAGTGCCAGCAGTGTCATCGGCCGCTTAGTCTTGAGGAAATGCATGCAGATCACGTTGAGGCTCATTCTAACGGCGGAGAGACTTCGATTGCCAATGCGCAGTGTCTCTGCGTTGAACATAACCTAGCGAAATCAGATAGCTAGTCGTCTTGTGACGGCTGCATGAAGATTTTACGCACTCATGGCGCGGCCTCTTAGAGATTCACCCTCATGAACAGCGATTTCGCTTTGAGGGTTGGATTGTGCTTTGCACAGCAGATGCCGCATTGCCGGACAGCATTGCATTTAAATTTGGCCAGTGGTGACCAGGAGGTAGCGCCGCATTACCTCTATTATCCGCTTGCTGGTTTGAGGCTGACAGGAAATGGCCCGAAAAACATATGTGTTATTTACCCAAAAAAGGGGCATGTCGCGTTTATTGTATGGGCGATGCTTGGGCTTGAGGCGGCATTGGCTGATGTCCCGAATAGGTTGGAGCAAATAAAGAACGAAGGTCTTTCTAAGCTAGAGGTTGGTTGCGTCGTGAGAATCCATCCTGAGGGAAAATGCTATATATTTGATGGAATTCGAGAGGTTGAAGGGAAG
>CAIUSQ010000244.1 GCA_903901905.1 uncultured Actinomycetes bacterium | reverse complement strand
CTGAGAAACCAGTTAATTTGCTGCGCTATTTAGTTGAATTACTTTCTAAGCCTGGCGATGTTTTGCTCGATCCTTTTGCAGGCTCATCTTCACTTGGCGAGGCCGCGGTACTAACTAAGCGCTCTGCGATGTTGGTTGAGCGCGATGAAGAGTTCTACAACAAAGGTTCAAAGCGAATTGAGACTTTGCTGAGCTCGCAAGCCCAAAGCCTCTTTGAATAATTAATCTTCTATAGCCCGATAGCGCTCAGGCTCAGCTAAGTAACAACCCGTGCAAGGGAATCTATCTGCGTGTGTTTCATCGCCCTCCACAAAACCCAAAGTCGGATGCGCTGGGCGAATCTTGGTTTCACAGCAGTCTTTGCATATTTGACGCTTTGCTGAATTCAATACACTAAAAATAAGTTGAAAGTTCTTCGGATCTTGATCTGCGGCTCCGTACAGAGCTACATAATCAGGGTGAGTTTTATTTCCGTACCGATGGTCAATTTCGCGTATTTTCTGTGGAATTGGCAATAGCGACATTGAGCAAAGATTCTTACCCTCAAAGTGCTTTTTAACTTTGGGAGAAATTCTCTGATCGAATGCAGCTGTGGTATTCCAACCCACAGTTCGAAGGTGGGTAACCGTAGTAGTCGAATCCGCAGTCTTCTTCTCCCACTTCAATTGTGAAACATTGAAGAAAACGCCGTGACGCGCATTTCCATTCTTGCTCCAATTGAGTTCCACGGTCGCAAAATCTTTCACGGATACCCACTTAGATTTGCCTTCCGTGTCTGGCTTAAAGAGTTTGATTACTTTCTCATAATTACGTGACTTACGCATTTGTCCTCTCTCTACCAATTTAATTTTTAGGGAGCATTCAGCGGTTCTCTATATTGTAGGAGAGACCGATAGTTAAGCCTTCTTTATTTAGTGTGGTGTTTAGGCTTAAAGGTGGTGATCAGCGCCATTTTCATGGGTCTTCTCCTTTGGAGCAACAGCAAATAGGATGGAGGAGTTACCTAGGAAAGAAAAGTACTTGCCTTGTTTCATTTGCAATGAGGCTTCTGCTGCTAGCAGCGAAAGGTGGAAAATGTCGAACCCTCAAATCCCAATCATAGATACGCACGTTCACTTCTTTGACTTTTCACATCCTGAACTTAAGTGGGTCTGGCTAGCCCCTGACTCTCAACACCCACTAATTGCAAATATAAACGCGATCAAATCGCAAGCCTTTGTGGTTCAAGATTTCCGTGCTGAGTCAAGATTCGCCGGCGTTGAGGGAGTTGTGCACGTGCAGGCTGCTATTGGTTCGCCAAATCCAGTAACCGAAACCGTATGGCTTACTGAGATGAACGAGACTTCTCCCATTCCAATTAGAATCGTAGCTGATTGCGATCTTGGAGCTGCAGACTCAATTTCCCAACTAGAGGAACACGCAAAATCTAAGCCGTTCGTTGGAGTCCGTGACTTTAAAGCGGAACCAATGTTTGCTGCAAAGGAGATAAATCCAAAGTATGAAAAATCTCTTAAGTGGATGGCTGAAAAGCAAATAGTCTTTGATTTAGATTGTGAATGGATGAACATGCCTGAGGCGCGCAAGCTCGCTGAACGGCATCCTGATCTTTCAATTGTTCTTGAACATATCGGCTTCCCTCGTGAGCGAACCGATAGTTACTTCCAGAATTGGAAGACAGCGATTGAGGGCTTGGCTAACGCAGGTAACGTCACGATGAAGATCTCTGGTGTTGCGATGACCGACCCATTTTTCACTAAAGAGTCTCTCAAACGTTGGGTTGATACATGTTTGGATGCATTTGGCCCAGATCGTTGTGTCATCGGCTCCAACTGGCCGGTAGATCGACTTTTTAGTTCATATGACCCAATCATGGGTTACTACCGCGAATACATTTCCAAGTTCTCTATTTCTGAGCAAGAGAGAATTCTCAACAAGAATGCAGTGAAGCTCT
>CAIUSQ010000243.1 GCA_903901905.1 uncultured Actinomycetes bacterium | reverse complement strand
GGAACTGTGAGGCCCAAGCCTTTACGTTGACCAATCGTGTATGTGTACGCACCTTTGTGTTCACCGATTTTGTTGCCGTCTTGATCAACGATAGGTCCGGTTTCACTGCCCAAACGATCACGTAACCACCCAGCGTTATCTCCTGATGGAACAAAGCAAATGTCATGGCTATCTGGCTTTTGTGCAACAGCTAATCCACGGGCCTCTGCTTCTTTGCGGATATCTACTTTTGTCGTATCACCTAGAGGAAATATCGCTCCAGCAATCTGTTCAATCGTCAAAACTGAAAGAACATAAGATTGATCTTTTGAATGATCCACAGCGCGATGAAGAGTCTTTCCATTCTCACTTATCTGTGTTCTCGCATAATGGCCTGTGACAACGCCATCAAATCCCATTGAACGCGCACGATCTAGAACGGCTGCAAACTTAATTTTTTCATTACAACGAAGGCATGGGTTTGGAGTACGACCTGCTGCATATTCAGCTAAGAAATCTTCTACAACGCCATCGTGAAACTCTTCGGCCATATCCCAAATGTAAAAGGGAATCCCAATGACATCGGCTGCTCTGCGTGCATCATGTGAATCTTCAATTGTGCAACAGCCACGTGCACCAGATCGATACTTTTGTGGGTTAGCAGCCAAAGCAAGATGCACACCAATCACATCGTGACCGGCTTCAACAGCGCGCGCTGCTGCAACAGCCGAATCAACGCCACCACTCATTGCTGCAATTAACTTCATTTGATGTTGGCCGCCCTTCCTCGGGCAATTACATCAGGTAAGACAGAGAGTATGAAGTTGAGGTCATCGTGAGTGCTTGTAGAACCAAATGAGAATCGCAATGATGACTGTGCGCTCTGTTGTGTGTGACCCATGGCCAATAAAACATGGCTTGCCTCATGCACACCAGCGCTACAGGCCGATCCTGTTGAGGCTGAAACATTTGCTTTGTCCAGCAGCAATAACAAAGTGTCACTTTGTGTTCCAGGAAAAGTTACATTAACTATTCCTGGCAATCGATCAACGTTTTTTCCATTAATGATCACATCTGGAAATAGCTCTTTAACGTGGTCAATGAATTGATTCCTTAACTCAATAACTTGCCCGCTTGGATACTGATCTTCTGCCGCGGCTGCAAATGCAACGATGCTTGGTGCATTTAGAGTTCCACTGCGAATCTCACGTTCTTGTCCTCCACCGTGCAAAAGGGCTGGAATTTCAACTGCTCGCTTTAAAATCAAGGCACCAATTCCAAGTGGTCCGCCAACTTTGTGAGCACTCAGTGTCATTGCATAAACACCTAGTTGTGAGAAAGAAAGCGGGGTTTTTTTAAAACTTTGAACTGCGTCGGTATGGACAGGAATCTGACCTGCCATCGCAACAACTTCTGAGATTGGCTGCAGAGTTCCCGTTTCATTATTGGCATGCATTATCGAGATAACTGCAATTTCTGAAGCCCGCTGATCAATAATATTTTTGAGAGCAACTAAATCAATGACTCCATCAGCTGTCACATCAACTGTGATCAACTCTGCGCCTTCATGATCTGTAAGCCATTGCGCCGGATCTAAAATTGCATGGTGTTCGATAGCTGAAATAACAACAACATTTTTGCCTTGAGCGCGACCTTGCCAGTACAAACCTTTAAGTGCGATGTTGTTTGCTTCGGTTCCAGATGCAGTAAAAATTACTTCAGTTGGAAGGCAGTCAACCTGTTTTGCAATCACTTCCCTGGCATCTTCAACCGACTTTCTCGTTGAACGTCCATGTGTATGCAAACTAGAAGGATTACCTAGTACTTGCATCTGCGAGGAAATTGCCTTGAAAGCTGCAGGCGACATTGGTGTCGTTGCAGCATGGTCTACATAGATCGAAGGCACGGGCCTAAGTCTAGGACTTGTGGGCTTTTACGCCTTCCGTTGCCTTAGGCAGCACGGCAAATAAATCACCGATCACGCCAAAATCTGCAATTTCAAAGAGTGGGGCTTCTGGATCTTTATTGATAACCACAATTGTCTTACTGGTTTGCATTCCTGCGCGATGCTGAATTGCACCAGAAATTCCACACGCTACATAGAGTTGAGGGCTAACCGATTTTCCGGTCTGTCCAACCTGATGTGAATGCGGATACCAGCCAGCATCAGTTGCAGCACGTGATGCACCAACAGCTGCTCCCATTGAATCGGCGAATGCTTCAACTGGTGTGAAATCTCCATTTGTTCCGCGACCGCCAGAGACAACAACGTTTGCCTCTGTTAACTCAGGACGCCCACCTTGTACAGGAGGTTTTGAAGAAGTAACAGTTGCTTTCTTTGCACTCTCTGAAATCGATAGTTCAACAGTTTCGATAGCAGGTGATGCTGCAGTTAAATCTGGGCTAACTGAATTTGGGCGAAGAGTGATAATTGGTGTTCCATGTGAGACTTTTGAATGCACTGTTGTTGATCCACCAAAAACAAGTTGAGTGGCAGTTAAATCTGCTGAAACATCAACCGCATCGGTAATGATTCCTGACTCTGTCTTTACTGCAACACGAGCTGCAACTTCCTTGCCATATGCATGTGATGCAATGAGTAGTGCTGCAGGAGATTTAGTAGAAACTAACTGGGCCAGCGCATCAGCAACTGCTGCTACACCGTTGTATGAAAAACTATCTGATTCAACAACCAGAATATTAGAAATGGGACCAGCATTTAGCCCTGCTGCCATTGCACTGCCCTGTCCAACAGGTGCGAAAACAACGGCCGTTACCGAACCGATTCGCGCGCCAGCTGTTGCTAGCTCTGCATTTGTTTTTGCAGCTTTACCGCCAACAAAATCGGCCAAAATAAATACGTTGCTCATATCAACTTCTTTTCTGCTAAGTAGCTGGCAAGTTTTTCGCCACCGGTTCCATCGTCTGTAACTTTGATTCCTGCAGCACGTGGAGGTCTTGGCGCAGAATCGGCGACAATTGACCATGCACTTGTAACGTTGACACCAACAGTTGTTAGATCACGAACATCAATAACCTTCTTTTTTGCTGCCATAATTCCTTTAAATGATGGATAGCGTGGTTCATTAATCTTTTCAACAACCGAGATTACGCAAGGTAAATTTGCATACATCTCATCAACGCCAGCTTCTGTCACACGTGTAATTGTCACTTTGCTAGATGCTGGATCTACCGTTACAGAAGATGCAAAAGTTAACTGCGCCGCATCTAAGCGCTCGGCCAACATAGCTGGCACAACACTCATTCGTGCATCAGTTGACTCTGTTCCACATAGAACTAGATCAAATCCTTCTTTAGAAATGACACCGGCAAGTACTGCAGAAGTGGCGAGCGCATCGGCACCTGCCAGCTTGGCATCGGTAATTAAAATCGCATCATTTGCGCCCATAGATAAAGCTTTGCGAACAGCCTCTGTTGCGCGCTCTGGGCCCATAGAAATCACCGTGACTGTGTGAGGTCCACCTTCTTCATTTCCACCATGCGCTTCGGCGATACGTAGTGCTTCTTCAACGGCGTACTCATCTAAATCGTTGAGAACAGCGTCAACATTTTCACGGTCTAAAGTTCCATTGACCATTTTCTTTTCAGCCCAAGAGTCAGGAACTTGCTTGATGCATACGGCGATCTTCATGGGCCAAATGTTACTGGTCGGTAAATGAATTGGCTACACGAAGTTCAGGCTGTCTATCTACTTAACTTTTGAAGGTGACTGAAACGGTGGCTGTGACAGTTTTTTCGATGGTGCTGGTGTCATATGCACCATAATCCGCTGTCATTGTTGAATCTGGTGTGGTGATCTGAATTGGACCAGCTTTGACATTAACCAGTGATCCGATTTCACCACCTACGGCCTTAGTCAACGCCTCGGCGCGAACCTTTGCATCCTTCATTGCTTCGGCCATTAACTGCGGACGAAGTTCTGGAAGGTTAGAGATGTAATAGGCAGGTCCATAGTTGTTCACATTAATTCCTGTAGCAAGCAGGCTGCCAATTCCTTGGCTAAGTTTTGAAATCAACTCCACATCTTTTGAACGCACTGTTACTTCACGGTTTG
>CAIUSQ010000242.1 GCA_903901905.1 uncultured Actinomycetes bacterium | reverse complement strand
TGGAATTTCCCAAGATCCTAAAAACACGGGTGTGACGCTTCCAGATCATGGTGAAATTTGGTCTTTACCTTGGGAGGTTACAGATGAAGAGTATGGAATATCAGCGACCGTAGCTGGAAAGCTTTTTGATTATCACTTCTCGCGAAGGCTTTCACTAAAGAACAACAAGTTAGTCATCGAATACTCTGTCGCAAATATTGGAGATTCCGAAATAACGTATATGTGGTCGGCCCACCCTCTATTTGCAATTGACGAAGAGATGAAAATTGAAATTTCAGGTAACCCAAAGATGTCCAAAGAGTTTGGATTTGGCGGTCGAATTGGAACCGATGGTGACACTTGGTACGAAGGTCATTTATCTGAACACGTTTGGCCAAGAGTTTTAGGTGCCGACGGACGAACCAGCGATATGAGTGAAGTTTGCCTCGATAAAGTCTTAACGGATAAGGTCGTTTTAGATGCGCCTGATGATGGATTAGTAACTCTAAAAAAACTCACTTCTGGTAGATCTCTGACTATGAAATTTTCACCACTAGAGATTCCTTTTCTTGGTATTTGTTACAACTTTGGCGCATGGCCATTAACCGGAGAGCCAGCAACCTGGGTTGCATTAGAGCCAACAACTGGAAGAACGGATCGATTAGATGAGTGCGCAGAATTGGAATGCGTACGAGTATTAGCGCCTAAATCCACTGCTAATTGGACTTTAGAGATCGAGCTTAATTAAATAAGACTGTCTTGTTTCCAGTTATTCCAGGTGAGCCGATAAAGGTCATTCCAGATTGAGGATTTTCGGCATCATCGGTACTAGCGGTGGTAATTATCAATTTATCTAGATCCTTACCTGCAAAGGCACACGATGTGACGTTCTTTACGGGCATCTTTATTTCATGTGTTTTCTTACCCGCACTGTCATATCTACGGATGTGCGAGCCACCCCAAAAACCAACCCACATTCCGCCTTCAGAATCAGTGCATCCACCATCAGGCATGCCGTCACTCTGGTCGAATTTAACTAATGTTCTACGATTTGATATGCCAGATTCAGAGTAATCAAATTTATCTAATTGCATGGTCAATGTATCTACGTAGTAGAAGGTGGAACCATCTGGGGTCCAGTCCAACGCATTGCTAATCGAAACGGGTGAAAGCAATTTTGTAATCTTTTTGCCATCTATTGAAAATTTGTATAGAGATCCAGCATCTTTTGCCCCATCAAATGCCATTGTTCCTGCAAACAATTCCCCATGTGGACTTACTTTGGCATCATTCCATCTCACTGGAACTTTCAAAGGCTCGCTCTCTGCGTCATTCCAGCTCGGTAAGGCAGTTTCAGAGCCATCAGCATTTCTCAAGGTTGCACCGGATGCATGACCTAAGACTATTCCTGAATTTTTACGGGGTAGCGCGAAGCCAATCTCTGCAGGTGTAGCAAAGGATCCAATTTCCCCAGTATCAATTTCCCGCCACAATACTTTGAATGACAAGATATCTATCCACATCACATGATTATTAGATTGACCGCTAGATGTAGGTCCCTCGCCGAGGGAGCAACGACGCTCATCAAAGATTTCAAGCTTCATATCGCCTCCATGCCTTTTGCTCTAAGCAGGCCGCTACTTCTTAGTCTTCAGTGTCGCTATCCAGACAGCGATAATCATTACAGCACCGACTACCGCTTCGAGCAAGAAAGGGTT
>CAIUSQ010000241.1 GCA_903901905.1 uncultured Actinomycetes bacterium | reverse complement strand
ATTGGTAAAGATGATGTTGATACTGACCCAATGCAAGAACAGATTGCAAACGCAACAGGAGAAGGAATCAAGGCTGGTGCAACTGAAGGGGCAAAAGAATTAGCAAAGAAACTTGCTGGTTATGCAAAATCTCTTAAACAAGAACTTCAGAATGACATTCAAGACAGAATTAAAACCGCAATGCAAGATGTTGTCACAGCTCTTACTGAGGGGCTTAAGGATCAAAAAGAAGCATCTCTTAAAATCTTTGATGATCAACTTGACAAAATTGAAGCAGTCGCAAAGGCTGAAGAAAGACTCACTAAAGAAAAAGAGTACCAGAACAAGAAAAGGGAGATGGAAGAGAAGAGAGCTCTTAACCAACTCAACTCTCAGCGTAATTATCAACTTGCTATCTATGAAGGCCGTATTGATGACGCAAGACAAATTTCACTTGAAGGTAAGAAGTCAGAAGTAGACTCTCAAAAGGAGATGGCAGATCTTGAAGTCTCAAGAAGCCAAGAATTAGCAGATGAAAGAAAAGCTGATTTAATTCAATCAATTAAAGATGCAAAGGACATTGCTTCAAAATACTTTGACGACATGATCAAGAGCTTTACGGATGCTGCAAAGAAGATTACTGAGTTCCCTCCAACAACTGCTGAAAAGTTTAATGAACAACTTGAGAAATTGAAGACTGCTGCTGGGGATAAATCGAAGTTAATGGGAGCAGCATTTACTTCTTCGTTTACTGGGGCATTATCGGCTCTTGGTATTGATGCTGAAGGACCATTAACCACAAGTCTTGCATCCATAACCGCAATAATTTCAAAAAATAACCCTTTTGGTGCAACTGGAGTATGGCAAACAACTATTGATGCCTCTATTGAAGGATTAAAGCAAAAGTATATCGGTCTTACAGACACCTTGAATACTGCAGTTGGCGAGTCTTCAGGTAAGTTCAGTGAACTGTTTGCAATCTACACAAAATATAAAGACCTTGTTGCAAAAAGTGAAGGAGACACTGCCGGTGGCACTGCCGGAAGCACTGGCGGAAGCAAAGGAAGTGGAAAGGGTAATGCCGGTAAGCCAGGGTTCAACCAAGATGGGGTTAAGATTGGTAACAAAGTCGCAATTGCTTCTGCTAATGCAAACCTTTCTGCAATTAAAACATACTCTGATAAGTACCTTGATGAAAAGTATGGGAAAACAGCAGAAGGAAAGAAATTAGCCGCTGCAATTAGAGGAACAGTTGGCGCAGTTGCTAGTTCCTCAGTTCTACTAGGAGGTCATGATGCAGGAATGAAAGACTTCATGCCTATTATTACTGCTAGTAAATATAAAGATCAAATCACAACAAACTCTGAATTAATTTATGCCTACATTATGAACAACAGGTCGCAGTTCATTAAGGGTTCTGGGTCATTGGGTAGAACAGACGAAAAGGGAAGAAGCGGTTTCTTTAAGGGCGGTATGTTGTCATACGCTGATGGTGGAAGAACTGAAGGCCCAGTCCAGCAAGGCATTAATGCAACATTGCATGGTGGTGAATATGTTGTAAGAAATTCAGCCGTTAAGAAATACGGTTGGGGAATGCTTCAGAATATTAACCAAGGAACATATAAGCCAAAGCCATTTGAAAATGGTGGAATGATTGACTCTTTTGCAAAGGGTGGAATGTCTCGCAAGCCTAAACAATCAAAAGCCCCAGTACCCCCAGTTGGTCTTAATTATGGAACAGTTTTAAATAATCCAGATAGTCTTTTTATGCAATCAATCCAGACATGGAGAAAAGATAATCCTAACGAAGTTGCCAAAGATGAAATAGCTCAAGCAGAACTTTGGAAACAAATTAGTCTAGGAGGTCGCAATCTTGATTTCTTTAATCAAGTTATGCTTCATGAAACTGGATATAAAGTAAATGATAGTACAAGGCCAAAATTAGGAAAAAAATCAGATATTGGTTGGTATAATATCGGGCTTGGTGGGCGTGGAGGTCTTAGCTTTAGCCCTCAATGGAATAAGAGACAATTATTCAATAAAAACGGTTCACCACGATTAGATAAATATAATAATGAAATGTTTGTTCCTGATCCAAAATTAGGACAAACAATGTTAGGTGGTTTACAAATAAATCCTTGGGCTGCTTATGGAGGTCTTCAATATGCACCATTTGCTGAACAAGCAACTCCCTATGAACAAATGGTTATCTATAATAGAAAAACACTACTTGGCTGGCAAGGCGGAATGCAGAATGGAACAAAATATCCAGTAAAGCCAGCAAAAGATGATGGCTGGTTAACACATCTGCGCAATGGTAACATCCCAGAAAATTTATTGCCAACTTTCTTTGGAAATTCTACATTATATAACGATTGGCTTAAATATAATGGTAAAAAATTT
>CAIUSQ010000240.1 GCA_903901905.1 uncultured Actinomycetes bacterium | reverse complement strand
GGTCTTTACGCTAGGTGGTTAGTTGGTTTCTTGATCGTGAATCGCTTTCCAAGATTCTGCCAATTCAATTGACATGTCCGGGTAGCGATTCCAATCAATTCTCGGAGCCTCTAAGAGACCTCGAGAGTTGAAGATCTTAACAGTTGACTCGATCATTGCTTTGGAATACATCCGCCATCCTGGCTTCTTTACTCCGTCTACGATGATTGACTGTAGGCGATAGGGTGCACGTGGTATATAACCTTTTCGTTCCCAAAGCCGTAGAGTAACTATCGGTCTTCCTAGTGCTTGGCACAATGACCCGGCACTATATAATTCTACCACGTTTCCGTTAGGTAGTTTTTTAACCTGAGGACTTGCGTCCCAGGAACCTGTTTCTGTTACCTTCTTTGGCTTAACATTTGGGTCCACAGGACGACGCTTCTTCTTTGATCCTGGATAGAAATCATCCAAGCCACTAAAGAACTTGTCTACCTGGTCTTCCATATTTAAGCCTTGCTAGTAAGGAATGCGTACGATACTTTCTTTGGGAACATCTTATCTACTTCTTCTTCTGTGATAAGACCTTCGTATAGACATGCCATAACTTCATCTTCTTTAAGTACTGGCATCATAACAAAACAGCGGTCGAACAATCCTTTTTCTTTAAGGAGTTCTGTAGCAGTACCTTCATCTAAAGATTGAGATACTTTGCGCTGGCGTTGGAGAGATGTGAATCCGTCAACTTCGTGGGGAAGACGGAGCCACAGGTTTCCTTTTTCATCAGGCTCGCCTACAGTATCAACTAGGTCTGACAAGTCTGCCTTGATGGTATCTCGTTGCTTACTCATGTCGTCAATACGACTACGTAAGGATATAAATTCTGAGACCTTTGGCATGAAGCCTGGGTCTTGTGGTTCTTGGCGTTCAATAACAGTTGGCATATTTCCTCCTGTTATTATTCTATAGGCTATTCCTTAAGAATGCAAATCGCCAGTATATTCTTTCAGAGCTTGGATAATCACGTCGGTAACGGTGCGCTCTTCAATGGCAGCCTTATCCTTCACAGCAGTCCAGAGGTCGTTAGACACACGGATAGTGCGAGTCGGGGTCTTAGGTGCGTTAGGCATAGTCATAGTTTAGACCGAAACCGCTTCTAGGAAAGCCCTAAGTGTTCCCGCAGTTAAGGTTACACCACCCTCTGTATTTATACCTTCACCGTCAATGATTGCATTAGCTACAGCCATCTTCTGTACCAACATAGAGTGCTGACGTTCCTCAATTGATCCATCCATAATGAAGTCTTGAATTACGATTGAGGGCCAGGTGCTGGATGCTCTTCTGATTCGTCCATTACGTTGAAGTGCGAGGCCGGCATTCCATGGAAGATCGTAGTTAATGAGAAGATTAGCTTGCGGTAAATCAACACCATAACCCCCAGCGTCAGAGCTGACCAGAATGCGAACTTCGGGATCGGTTTGGAACTTTGTTTTTGCTTCTTCTTTTTCTTTAGCATTCATTGCTCCTGTGTATGGGGATGATTTGTAGTCAAGTGTTTCACGAATTAATTTAACCATGTGTACATAGCTTGTAAATATAACAACTTTGTTTCCTTCGTACTCACCAAGGAAGTTATCGACATACTCTTTGAGTGCGGATAGCTTTGGAGTCTGCTTTAGTTTATCAAGCTTGCCCGCCTCTTGCAACTGTCCTGCGTAGCCTGAGGTAGCTGAGGATACACGCACCAACTCATGGTGGTCACAGAGCATACGAAGTGCTGTCAGCTTTGACATTACCTTGCCCTTGAGTGCGTCCATGACATCGTTGGAGTGCTCCCCAGCGTAGTGGCTGAATAGATCAAAGGATGAGCCGAATGATTCCACAGCGTCATCTAGATCCTTTAGAAGCTCACGTGCAATCTCTTTGTAGAGCAAGGCACCTGCACGATCAAACTCTACCAAAATTGGCTCCGCGAAAATTGTATCGGGCAGGTAGGGTGCGACGTCTGCATCTGTCTGTCTCTTACGAACTGTTGTTGTTGCAAGAGTTTTGCTGAGGGTAGGTAGATTACGATAACGCT
>CAIUSQ010000239.1 GCA_903901905.1 uncultured Actinomycetes bacterium | reverse complement strand
ATCCCGATATGTCCAATTCATCCAAGAAAATCGCATCAGTCAAAGTATCCGCCGCACACTCAAATCCAAAGTGGGCCAAACAAGAACGCGAAATCATTGAAAAGTTAAATGAGGCCGCAGTCGAGTTTGTTGCTCGTTACTGCCGCCCCGATGGCACTTTGATTTGGCGTGATCAATGGGGGTCAATGGATGGATCTGATGATCCGTACGAAGCATTCATGAACTTGGCATTATTTTATTCAATTGGTGGCAACGAGCGAGTCTATGAATTAGCACGCCAGATGTGGGACATGATCACTTGGCAGTGGACGCAATATGGACAGATTCATCGCGAATTTGATGGGTATTACGACTGGATGCATCACGGCGAAGGAATGTTGTACTTCTATTTCTTTGGTTTAACAAAACCTGAAAGTTTGGTTGACCGCCAACGTGCGCAAAGTTTTGCAAATATGTACAACGGTAAAGATCCTGAAGCACCTAATTACGATCCAGAGCACAAAGTTATTCGCTCTCCTCTAAATGGAAGCCGTGGCCCACGCCTACAAGTAACTCATGAGGATTGGCAGACCCACCGCACTGTTTTAGATGATTACTTAGCTCCATACGAGGACCTAAAGAGCCATGATTTTGCTAATAAGAAATGTCATTGGTCAGATGATGCTGTTTATGCCGAAATTCTCGTAAAGATGAATGAGCGGATGAACCGTGGAGATGTTCCACTTAATTTGAATGCCACAACTTTAATGACTCATGCCTATATGTACTCACATGATGAGTCGTTGAAACAGTGGGTCACCGATTACTTAAATGTTTGGCATGATCGCGCGAGAGCAAATAATGGCATCTTGCCTGACAACGTTGGCTTAACTGGAAAAATTGGTGAGTACAACGACGGCAAATGGTGGGGCGGATATTACGGATGGCGTTGGCCTCATGGTTACACCACAATTATTGAACCACTAGCTAATGCTTCTATGAACGCAGTTCTACTTACCGGAGACATGAAACATTTAGAGCTTGCTCGCTCGCAAGAAGATTTCATTTGGTCACTTCGTAAAGATGTCGATGGAGTTACTAAATCTCCTATGAAGCATTTTGACACTGGCTGGGATGACTTCCGAATGGTTAACCCTCGAAACATGATTTATATCTGGACTACTTCGATGGCTGATGAAGATCTTGCTCGTATTGACCGGATGCCACGTGCTTCTGATTGGAACAAAATCATCGCATCTGGAGTTTCAGGTCTTGATGGAAAGCCTGCGCATTCAATTAAGCATTACATTGCTAATACAGTTTCGTGGTTCCAATTTATCCGCGGTGAGATTCCAGATTACCCAGAAAGAATTTTAGAAATGAACCTAATTTTGATTGAAAATCAACTTCGAAAGATGCGTTCAAAAACTGGCAATCCGCGCGATTGGGATAATTACGATCCAGCAACTGCTGATATCGATCTTGGAATGGACCTTCGTGTTGATGGTTATCAGATTCACGCATGGCAAGAGTTCAATCCAGTTTACTTTGAAGGACTTGCTCAAATGGTTTTTGGTGGACCTATGCATATTTCACATGGCGGATTGCAACATGGAAAGGTGCGTCCATTTGATGGTCAGAAAAAGCGCACCGGACTTCCAGAAGATGTGGCGATGATTGTGGAGAAAATAAGTGCAACTTCGGTTGAAATGCAGGTTGCAAATATCAGCGCAAACGCATCGCGCAACTTGGTGTTACAAGCTGGAACATTTGGAGAGCACAACTTCACTAAAGTCACCGTTACTCAAGGTGATGGAAAGAGCGAAGATATTGCCATCAATGACAAGTGGTTTGAAATCGAGATTGGGCCAAACAGCGGCGCAACTTTGAAATTTACCCTTGATCGCTACGTCAACTCCCCTACCTATGAGACTCCATGGCAATCACGGAATGATTGGGATGCGGTTATTAAGGGTCGTCCAGCCGCTAATTTCAAGTAGTTTTACTGGCTTGAGATAGACTTTTTGAATGTTTAAGCGCATCCGAAGAGTTAGTCGGAAATCGATTGCACTCGGATTGATTTTCGCCTTGAGCGGCGCAGTTAGCCCTGCTCACGCAGCTGATGCATTTTCTTTCGTTGGCAAGAGCCAACCTGGAGAATTTTTCTTCGCAGTAAGCGAAGGAAGTGATTTCTTCATCTCTTCGCTTGCAATACAACCCGAAGGTAT
>CAIUSQ010000238.1 GCA_903901905.1 uncultured Actinomycetes bacterium | reverse complement strand
GGCAATGTGAAAGGTGTGCTCATTGGCCCATTCGGTACCTGATACAGGATCCTTGTATCTAGGACCCGCGCCAAACTTTGTCATTTCAATATCTTAACTTCACCGTATGACATGCAAAAGAGTATTTCTCATCAAAAACTGCATAAAGGTCATCAATATTTGAGCAGTAACTTCATCATAGAGATCTCACCTCCTGGGGGTAAAAAATCAGGAAGGTCTGGCATTTGTTAGCAGTACGGTCATCAGTAGAATCAGTAAAGTCAGGAAGGTTGACCTATTTTCCCCTTGGAAAAGGACAAAACCCCGTCTATTATTTCTTTAAACAAGCTCAGATTGTCACTGTCCTATAACTCTTAATCACCGGAATCATGACAACAGCGGTTGGTCTCTTCCTCTAGAAGGTGGCGGCAAAGTGAACTAAAGGTCTACATTTGCCATATGAGTATCTATGCCAATCGCTCATTTGATACACCTCGTCCGCAGGAGTATCCAGCGATTCCAGAGCCGGTCTTTCGTCGCAACTGGCGTGCGCAACCTCAGCTGCCTGGACCTAACCCACTGTTATCGGATTGGTTAACCGTAACTTTTATTCAAAACACTCCAAAGTTTTTAGCTAAGATGCAAAGACGGTATGGAGACACCTGCGCCTTTTACTTATCTCGCAGATTGTTCATCGGAGTATTTTCTGCGGAGGCGGTCCACCAGGTAACCGTTGCGCAGCAGCACAACTTTGTGAAAGGCGTTGGCTTTGCGCGAATGCGCAAAGTGCTTGGTGAAGGCTTGCTCACTAATGAAGAGCCAATTCACTTAAACCACCGCCGCCTAATGCAGCCGCCATTTCACCACGGAAACCTAGATTCATATGTTGCGATCATGCATCGATTAGTTGATCAACACATCAGCAAATGGGACGGCAAAAGTAGTGTCAACTTAGCGCCCGAGATGATGGCTTTAACCCTAGAGATCGTCAGCCAATGTTTGTTTGGACTTGACTCATCCAAATACACAGCCCAGATCGCTCATTCAATGGAGATTGCAATCGATCGAATCGAGCGCACTATGTTGCCCGGCCTTGAGCGCTTTGATAAATCTGCACTGTCCTACTTTGTTGCTTTCGAAGAGGCGGCAAATCAACTGGCAGATATTGCAGAAGAGATCATTCAAAGCCGCATCGCCAGCAACAGTACCCACACAGATGATTTGCTCGGCATTTTGTTACAAATGCAAGAACACATTTCTATTGAACATATCCGCGATGAGGTTTTAACATTAATTCTGAGTGGACATGAAACCACCGCAAATGTTTTAACCTGGGCATTTTCCTACATGAGCAACAACCCACAGGCAGCTGCAGATTTAGCCCATGAAGCAGATCAACAGCTGTGGATCAAAGAAAAGAGAGTTCCAACTTTTGCCGAGCTTGAACAATCATCTACCTTTGCTAACGCCGTTTTAAATGAGACTCTGCGACTTGCTCCCCCAGTATGGGTGTCTCCACGGATCGCTTTAAATGATTGCGTTATCGATGGAACACAGGTTCCAGCAGGCGCGCATGTTTTGATCAGCCAATTTGTGACACAACGGCTCGAGAAGTATTTTTTAAAGCCCAATACATGGAACCCTAATCGCTGGATAGACCCCAGCTTTGAAACTTCACTACCCCGCGGTGCCTACTTTCCGTTCCTAGCAGGCAGCCGTAAATGCCTCGGGGAATCCTTTGCCCTTGCAGAGTCACGGCTAATTTTGTTGATGGTTGCACAAAAGTTTTCAACCTCTAACACAATGCCAAAGGCGCAACCACGCACCACCTATCGGGCCAAGGGTGTTGTTCCAACCGCGCTAAAAGCACGCACTGCAGCGCTTTAATTACTTGTTTAAAAGTCCAATCCCCTAACTCCGCTAGAAGCCGCCAATGACAAAGTCTTAGAAGCTATGAAGAAACAACAGGACCCAGATAGTCTGAATTGATCATCTCAAGGGAATGGCAAGTCAGATGGCTAAAGATTTTTCCCCCGAGTGAGCCACGTTTACCAGTGCTGCCACGAGTCGCGGGCTCCCTACTCAACAGGCTCCTCGTGCCTTATCGTGGAGTCAACACTTCACACAAGGAGCACTCATGCTGAAAAGACTCGCACCCCTAGCTATCGCCGGAACAGTCGGCTTGCTACTGGCCTCACTGCTCAACAGTGGCACACCCGCCAGCGCAGTCAGTACGACAAGTGACCCAGTAAAACTCATCAACTACTCCACGTGCCTCGACTATCAAGTGAAATTTATAACTAGAGACTATGACACCTATTTTAAGATTTATTCTAAAGATTGCACAAAATATTTGAAGTGATCGTTCTTTGTAGGCCTAGCTGTGGGCCTTCATGTTGAGCGAATCCGAGAGGATTCGAACCTCTAACCTTGTGATTCGAAGTCACACGCGCT
>CAIUSQ010000237.1 GCA_903901905.1 uncultured Actinomycetes bacterium | reverse complement strand
GATTACTTCCAATTGGTATGTAGGTAACAGAAAAATCTGCAAGGTTGATAACGTGAATTCTGCTACCTCCCATTTCGGCAACATATGCCTTACTGGAGTCTTTACTAATAGCAATACCTCGAGGATATCTTCCTATACTCACCGTCTTTACAACTTTTTGTTCTGCGATTGAAATTACCGACACCGTGTAGGAGCACCAATTTGCGGCCAAAACATATTTATTGTCTGGTGTTACTTCAACAACTTTAGGGACCGAACCAACCGGGTAGATCGCATCAATTTGGTAGTTACTTCGATTAATTCGGTAAATGAAACTTTTATCAAAACCAGATGAAGGCGAACAAGTGTCACTGCCCTCTTTATTGTATCCAGGACCATACATAGCGTAATTACTAACGTATAAGTATTTGCCATCAGGTGAGAAAGTGCCTTCAACAGGTGAGCCTCTAAAAATCGAAGAGCTCTTTGAAAAACCATAATCCTTCAATGAAACTGAATCAGGAATAGTTCTTAGGAGTTCAAAAGTTTTTGCATCATAAATCGTAATTGAATGTTTATACATCATGTTATGTGCACTAATGATTCCATCATTTGATGTCCTGACAGACTTGGGTGCAATTGATCCTTCAATAGTTTTTATCAACTTCATTGAACTTTTGTTAGCAACCTCTTCACCTTGAGCGGGCAAAGTAACCAATGAAAATGAAAGAAATAAACTAAGGAGTATAAAAACTTTTCGCATACAAGAACTCTACTAGCCTTCAGGCAAGGCCCCTAAGAAATAATCTCAATTGAGTCACTACTATTTTTCATTTTCGCCTTTGGCAATCAGGGTCAAATAGGAAATCGATAGCTAGATTGAGAGCAACATAACTCGGCAAATTAGGTAAATTGAGAATAAGTGAGGAGAACCCACCAAAAAGGTTGAGTAAACTCGGAAGGTGAGTTCAACCATTAAAGCCTACATAGACCTGATGAAACTTAGGGTCGTTGAACTCCTATTGGTTTCCACTTTACCAGCCATGGTTTTGGCCGAAAAAGGTTTACCTAGTTTCGGATTAACTTTGGCAACAATTGTTGCAGGCACACTTGCAGCTGGGAGTGCGAATGCTTTCAATATGGTTATAGAAAGTGATCTCGATAAGTTAATGGAGAGAACTTCTAAACGCCCACTTGTTACTGGCTTGATTACAAAATTCCAGGCAACGGCTTTTGCCACTTTTATTGGCTTTCTATCTCTAGTTTTATTTTGGAACTTCACGACAGAACTTGCAACGCTTCTTGCCTTAATCGCAATTGTTTTCTATGTTCTTGTTTATACGATGGCTCTTAAACAACGCACTTCTCAAAATATTGTTTGGGGTGGAGCAGCCGGCTGTATGCCCGTACTAATTGGATGGGCCGCAGTTACCAACTCACTTTCTCCAACCGCCTGGGCCTTCTTCTTGGTAATCTTTTTTTGGACCCCACCTCATTTTTGGTCACTGGCAATTAAGTACAAAGATGACTATGCATTGGCAGGAACACCCATGCTGCCGGTAGTAGCAACAAAAAGTAATGTTCGCCGGCAAATGTGGCTGCACACAATTTTGATGATTTCTTCATCAATTGCACTGATTAGCCTTGCCTCGCTTCCGATATGGTCAATGGCGATTACAATCCTTTTGGGAATAGTTTTTGCAATTCAGCTACTGCAATTGAAAGATGGATCACCAGATTATGCAAAGGTGGCGGGAAAAATATTTCAATGGTCAATCACATATTTGAGTCTTTTTTCAGTAGTTCTAGTTATTGCTCAACTACTTAGCTAACGCCTAGCCGAAAGCTATTATTAAATCTCTTGAGTGTTCTAAGCCGACAGAAAGTCGTGGAACTGATGACTTGCTATCCCCAAGGTTGTTTACTCAGGGCTTAAATGTGGCAGAGTAGGATCCATGACTAGCACAGCAATCTCCGTTCGTGACTTATCGAAAAAGTACGACAATCGCTTAGCCGTCTCTCATATCAATTTTGAGGTCCCAATGGGCACAGTGTGTGGATTTGTTGGACCCAATGGATCTGGCAAGACGACAACAATGAGAATGCTTCTTGGTCTTATTACTCCAACAACAGGTGAAGGTCACATACTTGGTGAGCCAATAAATCACCCAGAAAAATATTTAAGTCGCGTGGGTGCAATGATCGAAGGACCGGCTTTTTATCCAGCCTTATCGGGCCATGAAAACTTAATGGTACTTGCAAAACTTGGCGGGTTTCCAACAGAGCGAGTTCAAATTTTATTAGAAAAAGTTGGCTTGGGTGATCGTGGTAAATCAAAATACAAAACATATTCGTTAGGTATGAAACAACGTTTAGGTATCGCTGCAGCGCTGCTTCCTGAACCGAAACTTCTAATGCTTGATGAACCAACGAATGGTTTAGATCCTGAAGGTATTCAAGAGATTCGAGCATTGTTACGTGACTTAGCTAATGAAGGCACAACTGTCTTTGTTTCTTCACATCTACTTTCAGAACTGGAGATCATCAGCGATCACATAGTAATGCTGAGAAAAGGTGAGATAGTTTTTGCTGGTCCAATAGGTGAATTGATGGCAAAACAGCAACCAACAATAATTGCTAAGTCATTACAGCACTCTGATTTACAGAAGATAGTGGAAATAGCAGGAGCAGCCGGACATCACGCAGTAATTAGAAATGATTCAGTTCATATTTTAGCTGCCATGGATTGGGCACCGGAATTAAACAAAGCAGCCTTTAATGCAGGAATCACCTTGGCACAACTTGCTCCGCAGCTGCCAAATCTAGAAGAGACTTTCTTTGAAATGACAGGGGATAAGTAGTGTTTAATGTTGTTTCAGCTGAGCTCCGAAAACTCCGTCGACCTACTTTATTTTTGGGAACGATGGCTGCGGTTGTATTTTTTAGCGGTCTTTTTTCTGCGCTTCTATTTCTTTTAATTGATTCACCACAAGGTAACTCTGATCGTGGACAGGTTGTAGGGCGTGAAGTTTTGGGACTTGCAACAGGTGGAGTTCAAGGCTTTGCAAGCACTGGAGGATTTCTAGGAATAATTGCCCTTTGTGTTTTCGCTGCCCAAACAGCACAGGAATATACATATGGAACTTTGCGTAATCTATTGATTCGCCAACCAGGTCGGCTAAGAATCCTGATTGGCAAATTGATTGCTATGAAAATTTTTGCTTTTGTCATGATCATCTTGGCAGCAATAATTGGAATAAGCACATCAGTTGTATTGGCACCTGGTGCCAAAGTAAATACTGATTTGTGGTTTACATCAGCTGGGATTGAAGCAATCTTCACGTCATTTGTAAATGTGACTATCTCAGTTGTCGGTTTTGGAATAATCGGAATGGTCCTTGGTTTACTTCTGCGCTCACCGATCAGTGCAATTTCATTTGGTGTTTTGTGGCTTCTCATTATTGAGAATTTACTGATTGCCGTTAAAGGTTCACTTCAAAATTGGCTCCCCGGGGCACAACTCAATGCAATCGCATCAGGTGGAACCTTAGATTTGGCTTATGAAAACGCCTTAGCAGTGGGTGGAATTTATGTAGGTATGGGGGCGATTGTTGCTGCAATACTTTTTGTTCGCCGTGACGTATCTAATTAAAGACACCAGGGTTTAAAACCATCAAATTTTAAGTTTCACCATTTATTCTATAGACCTTCCCTGCGAAAGGTTTTTTGTGAAGAAGTTAAAGGCGATTTCACTCGCTGCAATTTTGGGGCTGTCGATCTCGTCGGTTCCAGCTCTCGCGGCTCCAAAACCAACACTTGCTGAAATTGAAGCAGCAAAAAAAGTAGAAGCAGAGAAAAAGAAAATCGCCGATGCTCAGGCTAAAAAACTTGCTGAAGCAACTCAGAATCTTCGCACACTTACCGCCAAGGCTAATGCAGCTGCATTGCTATATCGAAAAGCTCAAGAAGAGCTTGCAGTTGCAACAGCTATGGCAAATACTGCGGCAAAGCATGCAGCCGAAACCGCTGCATCAGTTAATGATGCCCATAAAACAATCGGACGCTTAGCTGCCAACGCCTACATTCTTGGTGGGAACATGAGTGATATTGCACCGCTTCTTAGCTCTAATGGTCCGCAAGACTTAATAGATCAAATTTCAACTCTTGGAACCTTAGGTGCACAGAATTCGGTCGCACTTGAAAGATTTAAAGTTGCAGAGGCTGCAGCGATTAAGGCCAAAAAAGCTGCAGATGATGCAAAAGCAGCACAAGTTGTCGCTACTACAAAAGTAGCCGCTGCCAAAAAAGTTGCAGATGATGCTAAGGAAGAACAAGCAAAAGAAGTAGCAAAACTACAAAAAGTTCAAGACGAGCTAATGCGTCAATTAAATAGTGCGCGCAAAGTAAGAACAACATTAGAACAACAAAGACAGTTAGCCTTACTTGAAGAAAGCCAGGCAAATACCGCCGCTCAAACAGGTGGCCAACGAAGTGTTTGGAGTGATTTAGGCTTTAAGGGGCGCGCAACAAGTAGAACAACACAAGCACAACGAGATAAAGCTGTTGCATTTGCAGAAAAACAGGTACTTGCACGCAAGCCATATGTTTGGGGAAGCGAAGGACCAAGTACTTTTGATTGTTCTGGACTTGTATATGCAGCATATAAATCAGCAGGCTTAGGTTGGCCAAACTGGGATCGATTAAACTCCGCCCTTTATTCAACCTATACGATGCATGTTTCCCTAAAAGAGCTTGTTCCTGGAGATCTTTTGTTCTACTCATATAAGGGTTCGGTTTCTACAATCCACCACATAGCAATTTATGCGGGCAATGGCATGATTTGGGAGGCAAATTCTAAAGATCGCGGTTTGCTTTACTCCAATATGTACAGCATTAAAGGCTTGATGCCATTTGGAGGCCGAGTCTAAAGCACCACTATTGTTAAGCCATGACAATGGCCGTGCCTGCAGTACGTAATGCAGTACGGACGTGGTTAGAAAGATTTGAGGCTGGCGAAACAGTTTTAGTTGCAGTTTCGGGAGGCGCCGATTCTCTTGCTCTCGCGCATGCGCTTTCAGTCGAGGCCAAACTGCTTGCAATTAATGTTGTCGGAGTTACGGTTGATCATCAGCTCCAAAAAAAATCTGCCACACAAGCGCAAAAAACTGTGAACCAACTTTCGGCAATGAATTTAAAGTGTATTGTAAAAAAAGTTGAAGTAGATAGACAAAACGGATTAGAGGCATCTGCCCGTGCAGCAAGGTACAAAGCATTTGATGAAATTGCAAACAGTGAAAGCGCTATTGCAGTTTTTCTTGGGCATACGAAAGATGATCAAGCTGAAACTGTTTTATTGGGACTTGCTCGAGGATCAGGAACTCGTTCACTTTCAGGAATGGCCGCCCATACGGGAATCTATGTTCGTCCATTACTAGAACTTACTCGCGAAACAACTGAGAACTATTGCAAAGAATCAGATTTATCTTTTTGGAAAGATCCACAGAATGAAGACTCACAATTTGCCCGAGTTCGAGTACGCACACAAGCTCTTCCAGTTTTAGAAAAAACTATCGGTCCGGGAATCTCTGAAGCACTTGCCCGTAGTTCTCATCTACTTCGCGACGACGCAGATGCATTAGATCACTGGGCAGAGCACGAGGCTATGAAATTAGATTTGGCAGATCTAGAGTGCGCCCACTTAGAGGCGATGCCAAAAGCGATTCGAACCAGAGTTCTAAGAATCGCGATCTATGCCCAGGGTGCGCCCGCTGGCTCAATTTCTGCCGAGCATGTGAGCGTGATTGAGGCGCTAATCTCGGCCTGGAGCGGCCAAGGAGCTTCAAATCTTCCTGGCGGTGTGAAGGTTGAGAGAATTTCGGGCAGACTTTCGCTCTCAACGCAGCGACCATAGGGAGAACCGTGGATCTAGAGGCAGTTAAAGGCGATATCGAACGAGTAATCGTTACAGAAGAACACTTGCAAACTCGAATTAAAGAGCTCGCAATTGAGGTTGGGAAAGATTACGAAGGTAAAGACCTTTTGCTCGTTGGTGTTTTAAAAGGTGCGGTGATGGCCGTTGCGGATTTTTCACGCGCATTGCAACGTCACG
>CAIUSQ010000236.1 GCA_903901905.1 uncultured Actinomycetes bacterium | reverse complement strand
TGAGATGGGTGTATTACCGGAGAGCACTTAACGAATCGGCAAGCTGCAGTTGAAATTTGGCATTTGGTTCGATCATCACCTTCTTAATCTCTGCCCGTTCTCCTATTGGGAGTATCAGGCCAAGCTCGCTCGAGCTATTCTTCTTGTCCTTCATTAAAGCAGAAATCATTAAATCAATAGGTATTTCTACAGAGGCATACGGTGAGAAGTTCTTTGCTAGAACCAATTGCATGCGTTGAGCGTGACTCGCTCGTAACAGATCACGAGCTGCCGCAACCGAGCACGCGATATGCATACCCATGCTGACAGCAATTCCATGGGGAACACCAAACGATGTTGCAGCCTCAATTGCATGTCCAAAACTGTGACCCAGATTAAAGATATTGCGAATCCCTGCATCGAATTCATCAACTTCAATGAATCTTTGCTTAATCAATAACGCGCTATGAATGAACTGTTCGAGTACATCAAAGTCTTTGAGCATCAGATCAAAGGATTTTGCTGCTCGATCAAACTCTTCGGGGGAGTCAATTGCGTGGACCTTGAGAATTTCTCCAATTCCGGATCGGATCTCATCTTGATTGAGAGTTTGCAGGAATGTTGTGTCTATCCAAATTTTCTTTGGAGGGTAAAAAGTTCCCACGATATTTTTCGAATCACCAACATTGATTGAGCTTTTCGAACCTATGCACGAATCTGCCTGAGCTAGAAGTGTTGTTGGAACGAAAACCCAATCCACCCCACGCAAGATCGTACTTGCAGTGAAACATGAAAGATCTTGAACAATTCCACCTCCGATGGCAACAATTTGGTGATTGCGTCGAATTTTATTCGTGACTAACTGCCGAATGATTTTTGACACTTCATCTAGAGACTTGCGTTCCTCTGTAGCTTGTATCAGGATCGTGTTTGGATGGTTAACGATCACAGAAAGTTGTTCACCATAAATACGCGCGACGTTTTCATCAATAATGAAATGTGGCTCATTTACGAGAAGTGGCTGGATATCACTGAGGAGATTATTCGTGAAATGTGCCTGATAATGCCCTTTGTGCGAATTAATTACAAGGGGATCAGGCACGGGTAAAGCCTCCATCTACGGCAATGTTTTGGCCAGTGATGTACGTGTTTCGAGGGCTTGCTAACCAGAGTACGAATTCTGCGATTTCTGCTGGTTGCGCGAGCCTTCCAATCGGAACATTTTGCAAAATCTTTTCGATTCCTGAATCCCCTAATATTCTGCGCGTCATTTCGGTGTCCACGAAACCAGGTGCGACACAATTTGCCAAAATCCCAGATTTTGCATATTCAATTGCCAATGAAAGTGTCAGGCCATCAATAGCGAATTTACTCGAAGAGTAGGGGGCTCTGTGTTCCTTACCCTTCTTGCTCCACGCCGATGAAATATTCACGATACGACCCCACCCGGAGGACAACATCGAAGGAATTGCTGCCTGGCACATTGCCATTGGTGCGAACACGTTCACTTGTTGAATTTTTAAGAACTCATCATGATTGATTGATTCAAATGACGACGGATTATTAATTCCAGCGTTGTTTACGAGTATGTCGGGATTGATTGAACGGACGAAGTCAGCACAACGCTCGATATCTTCTCGCTTGCTAAAGTCTGCGACAAAAATGCCATCAAGTCCCAGTTGATGGGCATCAGTAGGTTTAGTGGCTGTGCCATAAACTGTTGCACCCTGTGCTTTGAAAAGCTGGGCGATAGA
>CAIUSQ010000235.1 GCA_903901905.1 uncultured Actinomycetes bacterium | reverse complement strand
CCCATGAACGTGATTTGAATTCAAACCAACCATATTTGAGCTCTGTGAAGACCGAGGCGCGTTCACGCTTTTCTATAGGCTCCATATCTAAACGCCATACTAAAACACCGGCGATAAAAAATGAGAGTGCATCGACGAGTAAGGCCCATCCAGAGCCAAAGAGAGTTACCAAGGCGCCTCCACTGAGTGCTCCAACAACATAACCAAAGTTGCTGAGGAGTCCGAGTACTGCGTTGCCATCGTTGAGTTTTTCTTTTGGAACTATCGCTGGGAGCACACCCAACATAGCCGGCCACCACATTGCATTTAAGATTCCGAATAGAAAGCCCATCACAACTAAAAGTGGTACAGAGGCAAAAGCAAAGATGAACGATGCTGCACTTATGGCAACAAAAAGGCTACCGAGCATATCCGTACCGCCAACAATTCGATTTCGCTTGAATCTATCGCCAATCACACCACCAAAGAGCATCAATGCAATCATGGGAAACAGACGGGCAAACATCACAAGGCTTAAGTCTTTTCCAGTAGCACCATTGAGGCTAAGCACGCCATATGCAAGTGCGATATCGGATAACCCATTACCAAAGTTAGAGATAAAACGCGCAGAGATTAAAGAGACAAAGCCCTTATAAACGCCTAGTTCGCGTAGTTGAGTCATAATCATGTGGTTAGCATATCTATCGACAATGGCATTCGGTGCTGGTAGAAATAGCCAATGACGTATAGATCAGAGATCTTCGAACTCAGCGATAGTTATATTGACCAATCAGCGGCCATGAGCCCCATGTCCTGCACATATCTTGGTAAAGATGTGGATCAAGACAAGTTGGATGACCTATCAATTGCTGGAATGGCTAAAGCTGCAACCTTAACTCGCGAGGTTTTAAAGAAGTTACATGCGCTAAGCCCTATCGATGAGATCGATCGAATTGCCAAGACGGTAATGGAAGAGCGTCTGAGTTCAAGCTTGGCACTTCATGACTCTCACGAAGAGCATGTTTTATGGAACGTATTAACTTCGCCACCATCAAACATCCGCTCAATCTTCGAAATAATGCCCAAGAAAAGTGAGAAGGATTTTGCAAATATTGCATTACGTTTAATTGCAGTAGAAACGGCGCACAAGCAGTGGATAAGCACTATAAGTGAAGTTGCAAAGAGCGGTAAGACAACTGCGCAGCGACAAGTGCATGGAGTCATTGCCCAGTTGGAGAGCTACGCTAATGGTGGATATAGCCAGATGTGTAAAAACTTTGATCCAGATGGACAATATCCTGCGATTCATAGTGCGGCACAAGTGGCCGAGAATTCATCGGCACAGACCGCTGCCTATTTAAAGAACGAGTACATGGCTATTGCTAATCCAATCGATGCCGTTGGCGCAGATCGTTATGCAGTCTGGTCGCGATATTTCACGGGCGCACAGCTAGATTTGCGTGCAACATATGAATGGGGAATGGCCGATTTAAAGGCGATCAATGAGCGCATGTGGGTGCTTGCAGAGCAGATTAAACCCGGTG
>CAIUSQ010000234.1 GCA_903901905.1 uncultured Actinomycetes bacterium | reverse complement strand
TTGCATCTGAAACTGGAGCAGTTGTCACAATAAAGAGAAAAACAGATAACGTGGCACCAGCTGTTCCACCAGTGATTCCGCTGGATCAGTGGCGCTCACCGAATATGTCAATTATTAAAGCTGGCTATGAGAATGCCGACACTGCAATAACCGGCTTTGAGGCTCAAATTGATGGCGTAGTGCAAAGTGTTAAAGCATCAAATATCGATGGTTGGGTGCCTACGTATTTAAGCCCATTCTTCACACCTAAGACTCTTTATCTTCGCGATTTACCAGAAGGCTCTTATAACTTTGCACTTCGTGCCATAGACATTTTAGGTAATAAAAGTGATTGGTCACCAACCATCAAAGCAGTAATTGATAGAGGACATCCCCTAGTCACTAATGACTTTGTCGTTAATGCAGTCAATAGCAATGAGCTCTCACTGCAGTGGATGGGTTCAACTGATACTGGAAGTGGTATTTGCCAAGTAAATCTTGTTGATGAAGAGGGCTTGATGATTCAATCCTCAACTTCAAAAAATGCTCCTGTATTTAAAGTCAGCGCTGGCACAACGCTATTTGGAACAGCTCAAGTATTTGATTGCATCGGTAACGGTATGCGAGGCGATCTCAGCATTAGCGCAACTTTAGTTAGCGCAAATAAGAGTTCCAAGACTGGCAAGTGGAGCGCTGCTAGCGCTGCATATGGCACAGGTGCGATTAAGTGCATTGGTAAATGCACGGCGTCGTTAAGTGTTGTAGGTAAAAACAATGTCTTAGTTGGCACAGGAGCTGCAACTGTTGCTATTGGTAATAAAACCGTTGCAACTATTGCAGATAGTAAGGTGGCAAAGCTACGCGTTGGGGCCAGTATTGATACAGGCACCAGCAAGAAGGTTGTAAGAATAAGTGGATCGAACTTTGTCCTTATTGGTCTATCCTCTTTCACAAGTACCCTAGGAAGTTTTAAAGAGTTTGATCGAGCACTTGAAGTTAGTGATACATCACTAAGTGATAGTAAGCAGAGCATTTTGGCTAAGTATGGTTTTAGGTCGAGTGATTTTGGTCAAGAGTGGACAGTTCTACCAATGGCCAAAGGAACAACACTTGATGATCCATCTCTAGATTTGTGTAATGGAGTCTTTCTCTCAGAGAAAGAGCGCACAGAGCGGCGACAAGTAACTGCCACAAAAGAAGGTAGTACTTTCGCCTTCCTTTCCACTGAAGTTGTGCGATATTCATCTGCTGCAGCAGCATCGGCTGCACAGAAAGAGTTAGCAAAAGTATTAGCTGACTGTAAAACTAATAAGGGTTACACCGATGCCACAGGCACACTTGTTCCCTATGATTTTAAGGTTTTAAACAACATTCCATCTGGGGTTGTGAGTGAATCAAATCGAGTATTTGTTTATACAAATATTGATTCAGGTGCAAATGCCAGAACCCTGCTTGGTTTTTACCAGTTCAACGGGGATATGTTTACGGGCCTCTATGTCATGAATACAGCCGGCTTCAGTGACGCTCAAGTGGCTAAGTGGCTAAAAGTGGCCGCCACAATGGCCACTCGCCTGAGGGGCTAACACCCCACATATACTCATCTCCGTGAGTATCACCACGATGCAGTTTGTCATCCTCGGTGTTGCTGCATTTGCACTCAGCGGTCTGCTCACAGGACCAGTTCGGGCGTTGGCAATCAAACTCAGTGTGATGGATCTGCCCAATATGGAGCGCAAAACCCAAGTAGAGCCAGTTCCATATTTAGGCGGGGTGGCAATTGCAATAAGTATTGTCAGTGTCACTTATGCAGCTATTTTCTATTCTGATAATACAAAAACAACTTTTCCATTAGTCACCTATGCCCTTTTACCTGCAGCTATTTTAGGATTAATGGGCTTAATTGATGATATTCGAGGTTTGCCGGCTCTACCTAGACTTGTAACACAAACGGTTGTTGCAACTGTGGTTGCGATTTTTCTTCTCAACCTTGATTTCAATGCAGAGCCTTTTGGTAACCCTTTACTCAATCATGTTATTAATATCGTGTGGATTGTTGCTATCTGTAACTCCATTAACTTCTTTGATAATTTAGATGGTGGAGCTGCAGGTAGTGTTGCTGTTTCAACCCTTGGCATTGCTCTTATTGCAGCTAACCAGGGCCAAGAACTCGTTACGGCACTCTCTGTTGTTACGTGCGGTGCAACGGTGGGCTTCTTGCTCTGGAATAAATCTCCAGCCAAGATCTATATGGGAGATGCTGGTGCGCTCTTTCTAGGTGTTTTAGTTGCTGTGTTAACTATTCGACTTAACCCTGGAATTACACCTAAATTCAACTCCATCGCCATTTTGCCTATGTTGCTAGCAGTTCCAATTTTGGACACATGCATCGCAGTGTTTTCACGGCTGCGCCGTGGGATTTCTCCGCTTACCGGCGGCAAAGATCACTTATCGCACCGCTTAATCCGTAAAGGTTTTAGTAAGCGCGGTTCTGCTTATTGCTTATGGTCGATGCAGGCTAGCTTTGTGGTGATTGCACTAGTTGTTTATTCATACAGCACCACCCTTGGCACACCGGGTGTGGTTTTAGCTGGCGCTTATTGGTTGGGTGCTTTTGTGTGGTTCTGGCATATTCCTTCTTCTGATTAGGAAGAACTGTCTTGGATTAGAAAATATCCACTACGCTTTTCGAATGCTAGCCAAGGCAAGTGTTTATAAAGGGTTACTAATTCTCTTAGTACTTACGTTGGTTCCAGTTTCTGCAATCTCTGCGCAAAAAGTGAACACTGGATCTACCTGCAAGATCTACAAGCAGAAAATGACTTATCAAAGCAAGATTTTTACATGTATCAAATCTGGAAAGAAGTTGGTGTGGAGTAAAGGCGTTTTAGTAATTAAGCCAGCACCTGCTCCAACTGCAATTGTAGATCCAGTGGGTGGAACTCCAACACCTACCCCTACGCCAATAACCACGCCAACTCCCACCCCCACCCTGAGCATTACTGAATTGCTCTGGTCACGTGGAGTTAATGGTGTTTTTCCTATTGAGAATAATACATATGTTACTCCGACTGCCCTAGCGAGCACGTGGCAGGATGCTTATGTAAACCGCGATGCAATTGCATATCTAGCGTGGTCAGCTATCTCCAAAAACATAGCAACATCACCTAGCAAACTTGGCACCGTAGAGATCTATGTTGGTCCGAATACGATTCCAAATTTTGCAGATTTTAAGCTACGAATGGAACTCGTTTCCAAGGCTCTACCACGAGCAAAAAACGTGAGTAAATTAAAGCTCTTTGCTTTTAATTACAAAGATGCCGACTGGGCAGATGCAACCTTTAAGCGGCTCTATGCCAATGAAACTGCCCTCTTTTGGAGGTGGCATACCAATGCGGTATCAGAGATATGTCCTAAAGCCAGAGAAGTATGCTTCCAACAGGCATTCGTTGATTCAAATCTAGATGGTGTGATATTTATTGGAATGACTGACAAAGGTTCGCGTGAGCAACTCAATCAAACATTCTCTGAGTACTCCAGAGCATTTCTTGGACAGGTAATTGGTCATGAGTATTTGCACACAATCCAACGAGTGATCCTGGGTGATCGTTGGTATCAACAGGCTTACACACCGCCAAGCTGGTTTAACGAAGGCATGGCAGTTTTTATGGATAACGCGGCAGCTAATCACGCTTCCTTTGATGCATATATGCGTTACAGAGCAGTTGACTCAAAACTGCTTCACCCAGAGTGCCCGTATGAGTATTGCGTGAAAGTTACAAAACAGCAGGTCGAGGACTTCTTGTCTATCTATAACTATTCAACAAATTGGAACACCTTTCCAACAGCCATGAAGTATGAAATGAGTGCACGACTCATGGAAGTAATGGTTGCCCTCAAAGGCCCAGATTCTTTAACCGCCCTCTATGAATATATGGCTACTGAAAAGAACTTTGAACAGGCATTTGAGTATGTATATGGAATTTCTTACGAGCAAGCAAAACCAATACTTGCCAGCATCGTTGTGGACCAAATAACTGCTGGTAAATAACTCAGCTACTGACTAAGCAGACACCGAATTCAGCTTCTCTACTTCTTCCCCACTCAACTCCACAACCTGAATTATCTCTTCCATCTGCTCCACTGTTCTAGCTGATGCAATAGGAACACTGACACTTGGTTGGGCACGTAGCCAGGCAAGTGCAACGGCTGAAAGTGAAACGTTGTGGTTCTTAGCAACTTCATCCATGACAGTAAGCACTGCATAGTTTTTATCAGTTGCATATTCTCTGGCACCTGCTGCTCGCTTTGAATCAACTTCTGTTACACCTGGGCGGTATTTGCCAGTGAGAAAGCCTCTGGCGATGCCATAGAAAGGAATGTTAGAGATTCCAAGATCACTCACTG
>CAIUSQ010000233.1 GCA_903901905.1 uncultured Actinomycetes bacterium | reverse complement strand
TCTCGTCGAGGCTGGGCTGAGTCCACTACAAGCCCTTCAAGCTGGTACCTCTTTAGCGGCAAAACTTTTGAATGCAGAAGATGTTATCGGAAGCATAAATCCTGGATTATCAGCCGATTTAATTATTGTTAAAAAAGATCCGACCTCAGATATATCTGCCCTTAGAGAGATTCTATTTGTCATGAGTGCTGGACGTATCATCAAGAATGAGTTGGAGAAATGATGGCAAATGAAAAGATTGGCGACTGGCAATGAATGAAGACCTCTTAGACGGAGGAACCATTGAGGTTATAAATAGCTATTTAGTTTCGGCTGCGCAACAGATGCGCAGAACATTAATTAGAACTGCCTTCAACCCTGTCATTTACGCAGTGCTGGATTTTGGGATCAGTATGTATGACTCAAAAATGCAGTTGATGGCTGAAGCCCCTGGTATCACTTCGTTTCTAGGAGCGAATGATGCAGCGTTACCAAAAGTATTGAATTACGTAGGTGTAGAAAACTTAGTAGAGGGTGATGTGATTCTCCTAAATTATCCGTACTGGAATTCTGCTCACGCATATGATGCGATGTTATGCGCACCGGTGTTTCATTTAGGTAGTAAAACTCCAAGTGCTTTTCTTGCAGTTAGGGCCCACTGGATGGATTTAGGGGCAAAAGATGCCGGCTATGTGCTTGACTCCACGGATATGCATCAAGAAGGGCTTATCTTCCCTGGAACTAAAATTGTGAAGGGAGGAGTAATCGATAACGAAATAGTCGAACTGATTCGATTTAATTCACGACTTCCTGAATTGACTATCGGTGACTTTCACGCGCAACTTGCCTGCTTGAGAGTTGGGGAAAGGCAACTCCACTCTATTTGGGACAAATTTGGACTACAGAAGGTTGAGCGTGTAGTAGCGGAGCTAATCGATCATGGGAAGCGGTTTGCTTGGAGAGCTGTTCAAGCCTTACCGCACGGAAGTTGGAGCGCGGAAGATTGGCTTGACGACGATGGTGTTACTGAGGATCCTATTTTGATGAAAGTGACAGTGACCATTGATGATTCAGGAATGCTTGTAGATTACACGGGGAGCTCAAATGCGGTGGCGGGACCAGTGAATCTGCCTATTGGCACCACCGAGTGCCTGGCTAAGACAGCTTTTAAGACTTTGACCTCTCCTTGGTTAGCAACCAATGCGGGTCATTATGCGCCACTTCGCGTCTACGCCCCACCTGGGACGTTGTTCCATGCTGTCTATCCCTCATCCACTTTCACACAATGGACAAAAATGTCCTCTTTCGAGTTGGTCTATAAGGCTCTAGCTAGTGTGATTCCCGAGCTACCTGCATCTTCAGGCTCTGACGAACCGGGCTTCATGGCTCTCGGGCGAGATCCGCGCACGAATAAAAATTTTGTAGTCTCTAACAACGAAGGTATCGGGTGGGGAGGAACACCTCTTCATGACGGAGCTTCCGGTCAGATGCACATCTCTTTAAATATCGTCCGGAATACGCCTATAGAACTATTGGAGAATAGGGCCTCCTTGTTTCATTTAAGCCTGAGGTTGTTACCGGATTCGGCAGGTGCCGGGACGCATCGTGGGGGATTCGGAATAGAAAGGCATGTTCGTTTCACAGCTGATGGTGAAGTGCTAAATATGAAGAAAAAAACACAGACTAAGCCTTGGGCTCTAAGAGGCGGCCTGGAACCGATAACTAACAGCATGACGGCGTGGCCCAACACGAATCATTCCAAACAGCTAAGGATGCGAAGAGCTCCCATGAAAGCGGGAGATGAGTTCATTAATGTCTCCGCAGGTGGGGGAGGGTGGGGGAGTCCTCTCGAAAGAGATCCGAGAAAAGTGGTGGACGATGTTCTGAATGGTCTGATTCTTCCCGTGTCAGCGAGCGAAATCTACGGAGTCGACGTGGCCGAAGATGGATCCTTCCTCGAAAACTTTCGAAGAGGACAAAAAAGGCTGATCGGGGGGAAAAGTGGCCCGAATAGCGGGCTAATACCCAATTGATGGGGCGCTTGGGTGCGGCTCCCTAAAAATTTCATGTTGCTAGCACTGCGGACTTCTTCCCAGTCGGAAAGCCAACTGCAAAAAAGTTCTAAATAGTTAGGACTTTTTGGGGGTTGTATCTAGTAATTAGACCGTCCATGCATCAGTATGGGGCCTATGGGACCGTTCCCATGCAGCTGTTCAATTACCACAACCCATATCCCTACGATGAGGAGGCAGAAATGTCAATCGGAGATTATTTCTTGAACAAAAAGTACGCTCGCCTAATCGCTATAATCGGCTCCTGTAGCGTCGCCCTTGCTATGTTGTCAGTTTCAACAAATGCAAATGCGGCAGTTCAGCAGTTGGTAATTGCCGACAGCGAACCCCCCCAAACCTTTGATCCCGTGCGAGCAAACAACTCGACAGTTGATTTGGTCAACGTACCGCTATACGACGTGCTCGTAGATTTCGACTCAAATAACAAACTCGGAGGACGTCTAGCAACCTCGTGGAAAGTATCTTCTGATGGTCTTGAAGTTGCAGTCTCACTGAGAGGTGGAGTTGAGTTTCATGATGGTGCGCCTTTAACAAGTGCTGACGTAAAATACACGCTAGATCGTATCAAGAAATTGAACGTTGGTGTTGCTTCATCGCTAGCAGTTTATTCCAGCACAACAATTGTTGATAGCAAAAATCTCACTATTAATCTAAGTAAGCGATCAGCAACATTCGTAAGTGCTCTCTCGCGGGCTTACATTCTCAACTCAAAGTTAGTTGAGAAGAATGCAGGAACAGACTCAGGCCAGTCTTGGTTAGGAACCCGCGGGGCGGGCAGTGGCCCTTATTCTTTAGTCTCATACACGGCCAATCAAGAGGCGGTTTTTACTAAGAATCCGAATTACTGGCGGCCTTTTACAAAACAAGCAGATAAGATAATTATTCGCTATACGCCGCAAAGTGCCACACAAAGAGACCTATTAAAATCTGGCGAAATCGACGTAGCCATGAAGATTGCTACGGCAGACTTAAATGGTTTCAAAGCGGATTCTAAATTTGTCGTGCAAGATGCTGCGACTATAGTTCAACTCTATATACATATGAATACAATGAAGGGCCCACTTAAAGATGTAAAAGTAAGGCAAGCTATTTCCTTGGCGTACGATTATGAATCTCATGTAAGAAATATTATGGGAGGAAATGGAGCAATTGCTCAAGGGCCGTTACCGAAATCAATCGCATGCCATGCCTATATCGCTGATGGTAAACAAAATCTCGCTCGTGCAAAGGAGTTGTTGAGACAAGCTAAGGTTAAAAATCTTAAACTCACCATGATATATCTCTCGGTGATTGAAGAGCATGCACGTGGTGGATTGATGTTGCAATCAGCGCTCAAGAGTAAGATC
>CAIUSQ010000232.1 GCA_903901905.1 uncultured Actinomycetes bacterium | reverse complement strand
TACAAGCCCTAGGTTCCTCACTGCTGTACTGACACACATAGGGGTATGTGTTATGAAGGTTAGTTTCTCTTCATCTTTTAAAGGTTCCTTTAAAAGCGCCAAAAATAGTAATTTTTGGTCACCCCCAAAACACAAAGGACCTTGAAAAAGTTATCGCTTCAAATGATTGCGAAAGGTGACTACTTTCTATTTAAATACATCTGATAGGGCTACTGCCTACAAATCCTTAACCTGGCCACGGCTGCTAACTGACAGGCTTATGAGATAGTCATGACTTAAGGGGTGGGGTCATTCCTCATCTTCGGAATCATCGTCGGACAAATCTTCTGAGCCCTCAGCTCCGACCATCTCCTTGTACTTGTCACGGAGGTCAAACATGCGCTCCCTAGGAGATTCCTGTACGAGCCAAAACGTCCAACCGTTGGTGTTCTTCTTTCGAATGTGAATTCCCGCAAGCGACAAGGAGTCATAGATGGAACCTTCAATATCGATTCTTCCATCAACCAGAATTTGCGCATTTCGCCCTTTATAGCGGTTCATCTTTGGATAAAGGGTTTGCCCTGGCTGGACTAATCCTGCAGATATCAAATCGATTACGTTTATCTTTTGAACGGTCTCTTCGCGCTCTCTGCGGACCTTGGACACGTGACCAGCTGGAACTTTCCAAATTGAAAGTATTGCATCGATGAGTTCTTGCGTTCGTGCACGGATTAACTCTTCATTCCACCCAGCTTTTCCTGAATCTTGGACTCTTTTGTTGAGGAGTAATACGTCATGCTCTGTTAAAGCCGCACTTTTACCATCATCACCTAACCATGGCCCATTTGATACAGAACTATTTAGCTTGGTTGATAGAAGTGTTAAGTTACCTAGGGATTGAACCAGCGAATCACGTTCAAGCTCATTAACCCCATCGGTCAAAGGCCAATGCTTCTGCCACTTTTGCGGCATCAGATGCTCAATCGTGTATGAGCCTTTTTTGATTCGCATTCCAGAACTTGAAGTCTTTCCATCCTTCCACCCTCGAGCATCATCTTCCAGAGATTCCAGAACCATGCGAACTCGTGAACGGTAAATCTTGTCGTAAAACTCAAGACCAGTAAGCTCTTTTCTTACCTCATCATCATCAGGCCAATAGGCTGTGTTCGCCTGCTGGGTCCTGAAGTAGTTCTCAAGGACAGTGGCTGCATGTTCTCTATCTTCACGTACCTTTGAAATTATCTCGGGAATAATCTTGTTGTAGCTCTTACTGGTAACACGTGCAAGCATTCTTCGAACCAACCAGCTCTCAATGATTTCTAGGCACTTATCCAGTTCAGCTTGTGGAATCTGACCTTCATCGGGGTCTGCCAAGTAGAGAAATAGAGGACGTACGACATCAAGTCCTAGAACTTTAAGTCGATAAGCAAATAGTGCTGTCCTATCAAGGTCGCGCTCATGCTCATAGCCGAGTGCATAAATTGATGCATATACGCCTGCAGAATTACAAATCTGCTCTAGCAGGTCCAACATAGACTTCTTAGATTCAAAGTCCGCATATGACTTAAATCTAGAGAATACTTCTCGCGCCAATACATCTTCGCCAGTCTTCGTGACTAACCAGTGGTTAATAAATAGGGAGGAGCGCTGGTAGTTGACGCGACCGTAGCTAACCTCTTCCTCCCAGAAGGAGCTTTCAAACATCTTCCAGTGTTTATCGTAGGCCTTTTCAACATCAGTCCCTTGTTCCAATAAGCGTTGAAAAATGAAGTTCTTAATTAAGTCTGCTGCTGTTAGAACTGCACCTCTCGCATTCAGAGTCTCAAAGATTTCCTGTGCATTTTCTTGCGCTCCCAAATCAATAACTACGATTTGAAGAAATTCACGAGCACTCTTTTCTAAAGCACCTGCTCGGGTCATCAGTTGCTCTGGGCCTTGCTCGGCTAACCAAGCTTCGGTCTTCTTGGAGAAAAACTTATGAGCTTGAACAAGCTTTGATTCAGCATTGGCCAGCGATGAATACCTAATGGGGTGCTCTGCGCCCATAACTTCATTAAAGGCAGGTCTATCTTTGTTCGTTGGCCAGACCTTAAATCGGTCTTCTGGATTTGAATCTTTCCAGAAGGGTTTGCCATTTTCTACTAACGGCTCAATACGTGCAGCTGGGGATTCAGCACCGATTGCTATCAGTTCTGCGTGGATGGCATCAAACATAATTTGTAAAGTTGTGAGTCTTTGCTGACCGTCAATGACAGTTCTCTGTTGCAAGTCACCTATTGGATTTTGTAGCTGCTGGAAAACTACTGCTCCTAAAAAGTGTGGTTGCTGAACTACATTAGGGTTTTCTAAATATCGCGTGGCGACATTTTGAAGGTCTCGCCATAGGGGCTCCCACTGAAGCTCTTCATTCCAAACGTAAGGGCGCTGAAATAGCGGAACCAAAAGCCTTTGGGGCATTGTGAAGATTTCCTGTGGGGTTCTGACCTTGGTATCCATGAGGACATTCTGTCTTGTATGCCTGACAAACTAAACGCCCTAGAGGCGAAATCTCTTGTCAGTGGCACGGTTTAATCTCTTTATATGACCAAAACCTGCCCCTCATGTGGTGAAGCCGCATCCCTTCGCGAAGTCATCTACGGGTTGCCCGACGGGCCCCCAGACGAAAGCAAATATGTGACAGGTGGCTGTTGCATCTCTGAAAGTGACCCAATGACCAGTTGTATTAACTGTGGCTGGGAAGGTGATTTCACAAATCACCTGCAAACCCTCGGCTCTACGGACTCAAGCATTTAGAGTCAGCACATGGCAACTGAGCTAAAGACCCCTGAACTATCCAGGAATGCCGCTGCCGCCTTCG
>CAIUSQ010000231.1 GCA_903901905.1 uncultured Actinomycetes bacterium | reverse complement strand
TGCTGTACCAGAGAGCAGTTTGTCGAAATCTATACTCCAGGAAGCTTTAGAACCAGATATATCTCCAAAGAGCTTATTGCTGTCCAAAATACCAAGTTTAGGAGCGACCAAATAAACCTGGTCTGGCCTAGTTGACGACGCTGAGCCAAGATTTACATTGATATTTATTTTATTGCCAACCACATTTATGAGTGAAAAAGTAGGCGAATTTGGTTTCTTGGAGGCTGAAGTATTTGATGTAGAAACCGAAGTAAATTTGAAGGGAGTACAAATGGCTTGAATTCCATCTAAGCCAGCCATGGCATAAGCATTTATTCCTGTAATAAAGGCGGTATTTTTAGATGAACTAGAGCAACTCGAAGCATCATTTACCGGTAATCCTGGCCCAGCTCCTAAAATTGTTTGCGCACCGCTTGAGTAAGGAGCGGGTTTCGCACAAGTGATCGCTACATCCCGCACATAATTTGCCGTACTAGCATCCAAACTAATAGCTGCTTGACCAGATGGACACGAGAAATTGTTGTAGTCAGTAGGGGAAGTGGAAACATTGACTATTTCACGGGTTTCTCGCACTGCGCCGACAGTTCCATCAGAACTCATAGGAGAACAATTGAACCTAAAGCCTTGCGAGAAGGGCTGATCAGATCGGCGAGAAACCTGAATTCCGGAAATAACAGATCCACTTTTACAAAGTAGTTGTGTTTGCGTGCCCCCACTACTTGGTCGTACAAGTGCTCCGTAATAACTTCCAGAGGCTGCACCTACTATGAGTGTTGTAGCGCCTCCCGAGCTTGCTCCGCCTCCCACCGTGCCAGGCTTAGCCACACTTGCTGGTGTGCCACATTGTGACGGTGGGACTTGATTGTCATAGCCCAAGGATCCCATCAGAGCATATTCAATTCCCCAACTTGTACAGAAACCCGGCTCAGTATGAAAGAAAAGCCCAGTCGTATCTTTTTGAAAACCAGAATACCCGGGTGGCTGTAGCGTAAATTCAAAAGTTCCATATGAAGCGCCATTGCCGTAATAAATACGAATTGGATAAACCTTATCTTTTACTAGGTTAATGCTGAACTCTTTTGATATAGGTTCGTGAGTACCAGGATTTCTTAGCTGGGCGCCAAATGTAGAAGATGCATGCTTAACTATTGCATCGTTGCCTAACCACAAATAAGAAGCGTCATCTGATCGAATTCTAAATTTCCATTCACCTGATACATCTGGAATTAAATAACCGCTATACATAGAAGTCATGGATCCTAGAGATGAAAAAGGTTCATCGGTAAAAAACGGTAGCACCTCAAAAACTTGTCGAGACTTAATTTGTGGATTGGAATAAATCCATGATGAATCATCATTGAAATATCCCGCGTAATTTACTCCGTATAGTCCAACCAAAACACTAGCTGGCCGGGGAATCTCACTTAAGAGACGCGGTTCTCTAAGTTTTGTAGTACCCCCAATGGAGGCAGAATTAGAGCTGCCAACATTGAGCTTGAATTCTCCGATGGAACTTAAATCAAAATTTGCGATGGTTGGGCATGCAGAACTATTTCTAGTACCTGAGAATGCCGGTTGGTTATTTCCTGTGCTTTTAATGGCGCCATAAATTATGGAGTGATTTGGTACATCGCTACAAGCAGGCAGAGGAGTTTTATAGAAAGATGTCTGGTTGTAACCAGACATGTACATACTTGTAGCAATAACACTTGCAGATGCGTTGTTTTCAAGCCTTCCTAGTTGAACAGTTTGGCCCGTACTTTGTACCGTAACCATTGCAACCCACCATTTAGTACCGTTGTTGTCCCAGTACTTAATTGTGAATGTATATGTCTCACCAGCAACAGCCTGAAGAGGTGCTGTACAAATAGATCGTGCAGCATTTGGGGTACCAAAAGCGTTTCCAGATTGCAGTTGGCAAGTTGCAGTATCTATCCCCATTACGCGAGATCCAAGAGGAACGTCCATAAATTGCCAAACTACGGTGCCGGTATTTAGTAATACTATTGAAGCCGATAACGTTGATGTGGAATTGCCAATGTTAAGCGACCAATCAACTTGTCCCTGGCTAGGTGAAGGAACCGCTAGTGGAGTAAAGGATTGAGAAATTGCAGCAGTTGGGCTAAGACTTATGCCATTCCAATCAAAGTGATTAGCAACTTGATTAACTCCGTCAGCTTTGGCTGTCGTTGAAAGACCTAAAAGAGTGAGCGAGATAAGAGAAATACTAAGAAGAAGAGTTATAAATTTCTTGGTTTTTGTCATCGCTATTGTTTCTTGGATATATCAAACTCGTATTGAATGAGAAAGCCCGCACGGGTAGATCCAGCCAAAATATAGTTTCGCTTTTCTTTTTCGAAGTCCACGGGGCCTGTCACCAAAATAGTGTCAAACTCTTTTCCACAACGGGCATCTCCCACAAAAACTTTAGCTGTTGGTACAGGAGAAGTCGGCGGGTTAGTCAACTCCTTAATTTTTAATGAGTTTTCAATCACCGCTTGATCGCACAAATAGAAGGAAAAAACCCGACCTTTTCCAGTTTGAGGGGCAGAGTCTCCGACGATCAGGGCAGACCACCCAGGCTCTGCAGTCACTGTTGGCGAAGGTGCAGCTTCTGGTATCTGCACGTCGCCGTTTCCAGAAAATTGATTGAATGCTAAAGCCCCAAGGGTTATAACTGCTGCAATAGCAATAACCACTTTTTTCTTTAACCCCCTGGCCCCGATGGGGTTTTGGATATGGGTTAAACCAGCAGACTCTCGAATTCCTTCGATTAATCCTGAACAATCTAGAGCAGTGATGCGATTCTTTGGATTTTTATCGAGAAGCTGACCAATAATGATGCGTTGGTTTTCAGTTAAAAGCTTAAGATCGGGATCCTTATTTAATATTTGATTCATTGTATTTGCAACTGAGGTGTCTTCGTTGCCCCATGGGCTGGTGCCTGTTGCTGCAAAGTAGAGAATTGAACCTGCTGCGAAGTTATCAACCGCTGTTGTAATTTTTGTATTTTGAAACTGTTCAGGGGCAAACCACGTTGGAGTACCGGCAACCATGCCTGTGCGGGTCAGGGCGGTTGCATCAGATGAGAATGAGATACCAAAGTCAATAAGGCGGGGGCCTGTTGCCGACATCAACACATTGGAGGGTTTAACGTCTCGGTGAATAACACCAACGGCATGAACTCCGGCCAAAGCTGACATTAAGCCTGTGGCTAATTCGAACCATTGCAACTCACTTAAAGGTCCTTCATTTTCAATAAGAGTCTTTAAACTCGGCCCATCCACATAATTAGTTGCTATCCATGCGGGGCTTGCATCAATATCTGCACCAACAATTTCAGCAACATATTTACTTTTTACCTTCTTTAAAGATGTAACTTCTCGCGCTAAGCGTGTGCGCGACGAGGGATCTTCTAAGAGAAAATCGCGAACAATTTTGATTGCAGCTGCACGCGTGCCGTTTGTTCCCATATAGACAATACCCATGCCACCAGCGCCAAGGCGATTAACAATCTGCCATGGCCCAATTTGCTCGGGGTCGCCTGCGCGTAGCCGTTCCATGCGGGCAATTCTGTCAGAGGAAGGGGCCTTGAACACAGCCTGCATGCAGGTAGTTCTCAGCAATTAGAGGTCTAATAAGGTCATGACTACGCCTACTCGCATCTATAAGCACTCCTCGGCTGGCACCGATTGGGCAGCCTGAATTGGTGAGTTATAAAGTCTTTGCAGTTGATCGACATGAGCAAACTACGTGGGAAATTTAGCCCGCTAATCTAGAGCGCAAATACGGAGCAAGCTTGAGGTAAAACTCATCAGGAGTAAGGCCAAAGGCCTTTTTGAATTCCAATTTCCAATCAGCTGCTGTTGGAAATGTTGTCACAAAATCCATATATGTTTTAAAGCCTCTTGCTCCTATTAAAGCCTCGGTTGCAATTGCTCCCACGCTATAGGCAGCGTAGGAAAGGCAATCGACATCTCTATCTGGCTTCACTTCCAAATCCTTTAAAACTTGAACGGCACCTTCGTCAGTTGAAATCTTCTGGCGAAGTTTTGCTGCTGAACCTAAATTACGTGGGCCTCCTGGGTTGTATTGACCAGCTAGCTGATTCAAAAATGTAGTAGTTGATTTTCCTGTTGGATCTTCTCCATCAACACCTAACGCGACTCCGAAATAAGTCGCAGATCCTTCAACCATCCAGCAAGTCATTTTGTTGAGTGAGTACTTTTGTTGAACTAAATGGAAATACTCATGAATAGAGGTTTGCTTATCGTTTATTCCTCTGCCCTTTGTGTCCAAGCACATCGAATACATGGAGCCACCTGTCTTGGTAAACGTGGCTCCAGCAAAATTGCATCCATAAGGATTATTGGCGATGTCTCTTGAAATTGACCAGAAGGTGTCGTTTGAGAGAGTTGATTTCTCTTGGTCGGCCCACGTGCCATCTTTTTCTGAGTACATCAACACGTCAAATGATGTGGGGGTGTAATAGTTGCTAAACATTTTCTCTGCAATTGCTAGCAAGCGCTTTTCTTCTATATAGAGGTCTTCTCTTACTGTTGGGCCAACGTGATACACAGCGGCAGACTTAGGTTGATTCAACCGTGCAAGCTCATTAGTGAGATTTTGTCGTGCAATAGAGGCGGTCCACTTAGTGTCCAAATTATCAAAGGTGATTGGAGATGAAGGAGCTGTTGGCTCGGGGGTTGGAGTTGGAGAAATAGTTGCCGCAGGCGTTGGGGTGGGTGATGGTGCGGGCGAAGCTGTGGGGGCGGGAGTTGGCTTAGCAGTTATTCTTTTTTGCCAGGTCAGCTTGTTTCCAGTTTTCTTGCAAACAAGAGAGCCCGAAATTGAATTTATCTTGGTGCATTTTGATCCCAACTTTGCTATCGCACCTTGAGAATTGACTGGGACGGCCAAAAGCAGACAGGCCATGAGTACAACTGATGTTTTCTTAATCTCCACAGGGATACTGTCGCAGAAGGTGATTGAAAAAGTGAAGAAGTCAGGCCACTCCTTTATGATTCCTGCATGAGAAAGAAAGCCTTGCCAGCCTTCCTTGGGCTTGTCTTTGCATTTGTTTCCTTGGGGTTGACACCTGCTTATGCCGTTGATGAGCGAGTTATTGATGTTGTAGAGGTGACTTGGGCAGGGGCTGTGGCACCTGCCGGTGATATCAATGTTGTTGCGAAGGTCATTGACAGTGAAGTGAATGCAGATTGGAAAAAGTTCACAACACTTTATGGTGACACAAAAGACCGAGTAATTTCTTTTGTTTCGGGCAAGGTATTAGCCACCCCAATTACTCTGGTTTCGAAGATGCCATGTAGTGGTCCTGCAGGTACTGAGTTTTTAGGAAATATTCGATATGAGTCATATAAACGCTTAGGTATAAGTGATTACTCGAAACGATATCTTGTTGTCATCGCACCTAAAGCTGGCTGTGTGTGGTCAGGCAAAGCCCCATTAGGTGATGCTGATAGCACGTCAGGATTTCTCGTTCTTCACGATACAGCTTCTAGTTA
>CAIUSQ010000230.1 GCA_903901905.1 uncultured Actinomycetes bacterium | reverse complement strand
TGTTTGCTCTGTTCCGGCGAGGGTAGCGAATAGCTTTCCGTGATCGACGGGTAAGAGATTTTTCTCCTGCTGGAACTTTGTGTTCAAACCGAAGTAACCGGAGTAATGAGGAGAAGTAAAAATGGCAGAAATTAAGATCAACGGCACCCTACGTACCGAATTCGGTAAAGGTGCATCACGTCGCGCACGTCGCGATGGTTTAGTTCCTGCAGTTATCTACGGTCACGGTGAGAAGCCACAACACATCACACTTCCAGCAAAAGAAATTGGCGTTGCCCTAAAGCAAGCAAACGTTCTTCTTGATATCTCTATTGATGGAAAGAGCGAACTAACTCTTCCAAAAGCAATTGTTCGCGATCCGCTAAAGCAGATCCTTGAGCACATCGACCTTGTACTGGTACGTCGTGGTGAAAAAGTTGTTGTATCTGTTCCAGTTCACTCAATTGGTGAGCACGATCGTGATGGAATTCTTGAGCATGTTCACAACACAATCGATGTTCGAGTTGATGCAGCTTCAATTCCAAACTTCCTTGAAATCAACATCGAAGGACTTGCATCTGGATCTTCAAAGTATGCAGCAGATGTGAAGTTGCCAGCTGGTGTTGAACTTGCTTCTGATCCTAAGATGATCGTCATTCACGTATCTGAGAAGTCAACTGCCGTTGTTGAAGAAGTTGTAGCAGCACCTGCAGCAGATGGAGCAGCACCTGCAGAGACACCAGAAGCAGAAAAGACCGATAAGTAACAGGCTTAAGCCTTAGACTTTCTTGTTATGACGTGGTTGGTAGTTGGACTGGGAAATCCAGGAGATCAATACGCTGCCACCCGTCACAACATTGGGCAAATGGTTATCGACGAATTAGCCAAGCGGCATTCCGTCAAACTTTCTTCACACAAATCTCGCACTGAAATTGCTGCCTATAAATTGGGAGTTGGCGCAGATTCTCATTCAATAATTCTTGGAAAATCAAAGAGTTACATGAATGAAACTGGTGGACCAATCAAGGCCCTTGCAAACTTCTACTCAGTTGAACCAAATAATATTATCGCCTTGCATGATGAGTTAGATATTCCTTTTGCTGCAATCCGTACCAAGATTGCAGGCGGAGACAATGGCCATAACGGTTTAAAGTCAATGACATCAGCTTTTGGTACAGCCGAGTACTACCGAATTCGCCTCGGTATTGGACGTCCCATGGGCGAACAAGACCCGGCAGATTTTGTACTTAAGGCATTCTCAAAAGTTGAGCAAAAAGAGCTTGGCGAATTTATTTCTCGCTCAGCCGATGCTGTTGAATCACTTATAAATGACGGGCTTGAATTAACTCAGCAAAATTTCAATATTTAAAGAGTTTCCTACTCTTAACTCATCAGCCAGTATTACGAAGGCCTGCTGCCACACCGTTAATTGTGAGTAGTAATGCTCGGCGCAAAACTGGATCCACAGCGCTATCTGCTTCGCGCACACGCTTTAAAAGATTGATCTGAAGCAGATGAATGGGAGAAAGATAAGCATCACGCACTTGTAAAGTTCGCGCCAAAATCTCTTGATCTCCAAGCAGTGTCTTTTCTCCCGTTAACTTCAGAATCTCTAAAACGGTTAGATCGAACTCACTTTTGATCTCATCCAAGAAGTGATGAAGTTCTTTTGGAACTAATGCATCTACATATCGCTGAGCGAGTTCCAAATCAGTTTTTGCTAGCGTCATCTCAACATTACTTATGAAAGTAGTAAAGAAGTGCCACTCTTTGAGCATTTTCTTTAATAGTTTTGAGTGACCAGCCTCTCGCGCAGCCTTTAACCCTGTTCCAACACCAAACCAGCCCGGAACAATCTGACGTGACTGAGTCCATCCAAAGACCCACGGGATAGCTCGCAAAGAATCTAAACCACTTGAAGCATCTGGGCGACGTGATGGCCTTGAACCCAAGAACATTTCCCCTAACTGCTCAACTGGGGTGGAAGCATAAAAATATGCTGGAAGATCTGGTTTTTCAATCAAAGTTCGGTACTGCTTAAAGGATGCATCACTGACTAACTGCATGCAATCTCCCCACGCAGTTAACTCATCTTTGCTCTGCCTTGGACCACGATTTAAAACTGTTGCTTCTAATGATGCGGCAAGAGTTAATTCAATGTTCTCTCTAGCAAGTGATGCAAGAGCATATTTATCGCTGATTACTTCACCTTGCTCGGTCATTTTTATTGCACCATCAACAGATCCCCAAGGCAGTGCAATGAGCGCGTCATAAGTTGGTCCGCCACCTCGACCAACCGAGCCACCACGACCATGGAATAAACAAAGTCTTACTCCGTGCTTTTTAGCTACATCTCGCAGAGATCGTTGTGCGCGATGGATCTCCCACTGGCTTGTTGCAATTCCTGCATCTTTGTTTGAGTCCGAGTAGCCGAGCATTACTTCTTGCTTGTCTCCCCGTAATGCAACCAGTTGACGGTATGTCGGATTACTTAAAAGTTTATCTAAGATCTCACCTGATGATCGAAGCTCAGCAACAGTTTCTAATAGTGGTGCAAATCCAATTCTTACCTTTTTGTCTTTGAGTGAGACTAAGCCTGCTTGTTGTGCGATAACGATTGGTGCGATTAAATCATCGGCTCCTTTAGTCATTGAGACGATGTAAGTTTCAATCGATTCAGGACCAAATCGGTCGATTAAATCGTTTATTGCAACGAAGGTATCAAAAACTCTTTTTCCTGAAGCATCTAGAGTTGAAATATCAAAGGAAGTGTTTTCTGCAATCATTTTAGTTAGAAGTTCATATTTTTCGTCATGAGATTTACCGAGGTATCCCTGTATTCCTAATACCTGATTTAAAAGGTTGTGATGAGCATCGGAGTGCTCGCGAATGTCCATAGTTGCATGGGTTATTCCAAAGGCTGCGACCGTGCGAATTGTTCGCTCAAGTAAGCCCGTGGCTATCAGCTCTCCGCGATGTGCCAATAATGAATCTCGCATCAAGACTAAGTCAGCAAGTAGTTCAGCTGTGTTTTCATAATCACGATTTGGAACATGAGGAGCTCCTACTGTATGTCGATCGCGGGTAAATGCTAAACGATGCACAATTGCCGTTGCCTTCAGTCGATATGGTTCTTCAGCATTTAGACGCAAAAACCTAGGTTCAAACTCTGGAATATTTCTGATGTCTTTTTCAACTGATGCTGAAAGCTCTGGAGTTGCACCAACTATGTTGGTTGAAACAGACAACATTTGGCGAAGCTCGTTCATTGCAGCGATTGTTACTCGTATGGAATGGCCAACTTGTAAAACCATGGCCTTAGTTGTTATTTCAGCAGTAATGTTTGGATTACCGTCTCGATCCCCACCGATCCAGTTGCCAAAAGATAGTGGCCGAGCAGTTACAGGTAAAACGACATCAATTCGCTTTAGCTCTTTCGCTAAATCATTCAAAACCTCTGGAACAGTTTGAGTAAATAAGTCATCAAGATAGTACAGAGCGTTTAATGCCTCATCTAAAGGCTCAGGCTGTCCTAAACGAAGCTCATCTGTCTGCCACAGTAAATCAATGTTTTCTGCAAGCCGATCTTGCTGCGATGGACTTTCCGGGACATTTAATAAATCTGCAATCGCTCCTAGTTTTTTAAGTACCGAACGGCGCGCTGCCTCTGTTGGATGGGCAGTAAAAACTGGACGTACGGACATTTCACTTACCCACCGTGTTATCTCTTCTTTATTGAGTTGATGTCCAGGGACCTGTTGTGAGAGCGCCTCTTCAATTCGATCAACTGCCCGCACAAGCCAGGAACCTCCTGTTGCGCGAGAAAGAGAAAGAACTCGTGCACGGTGAATCTGTTCAGCAACATTTGCTAAATTAAAGTAGGTACTAAAAGCTCTCGCTAGTTGTACTGACTCCACATCAGTTATGTTTGCTAAAACCTCTTGGCTAGAGCCCTCACGCACAGATTTGCGAACTGCTTCAACAAGTTCGAAGAGTGCTGGACCTTCTTGACGAACCAATGTTTGCCCCAAAAGATCTGCCAACTGCCGTACATCACTACGCAATCCAGCATCATCATCGGCAATTTTGCTGTGGCTCATTACCGAATCATCTCAGGTATGTCTTCAGGGCTCAAAACAAATAGAATCTGCCTTGTTAGCCCCCTTTTTACTACCCAACCCTGGGTAGTTAGAAGTTGGGGCCTTATGGCATTGGAGGCAGCAAGTGCGCGGACTAATTCCCATGCTTTCGCTACAACCAAGCAGTGCGCAGCATGTTGTTGGTCCTTCATCTACATTTGCATTTCTTTTAGCGGCACGTGCAAAGACACATCCATTACTAGTGGTTACAAGTTCAAGCCGAAGCAGTGAAGATTTAGTAAATGAACTTCGAGAGATACATGACAATGTTATTGAGTTTCCTGCCTGGGAGACTTTGCCTCATGAGAGATTGAGTCCACGCAGTGACACTGTGGCATTGAGAATTCAATCTCTATATGCACTCAAGGAAAAACAAAAAGTGCATCCAATTATTGTGACTCCGGTCAGAGGTGTCATACATCGGATCATCAGCGATTTAGGTTCAAGTCCAGTTTTAAAACTTCAAGTAGGACAAGAACAAAGCCTAGAAGAACTGATCCGACATTTATCCTCACTTGCATATACAAGAACTGATTTAGTGGAGCGTCGCGGGGAGTTTGCAGTCCGTGGTGGAATTGTTGATCTCTTTTTACCACTGAGCAATTACCCAATCCGAATAGATTTTTTTGGTGATGAGATAGAAGATCTCAGTTATTTTGAAACCTCTGATCAACGAACATTAAAGCCGGTAGAGGGCAGCATCGCCATATTTGCCTGCCGGGAACTTTTACTGACAGATGATGTAAAAAAGCGTGCATTAAAAGCCAAGAGTAAATATCCGGGCGCAGAAGAGATGCTGGACAAAATAAGTGAAGGAATCACTTTTGAAGGCATGGAATCCCTCATACCTTTACTTATTGAAAAGACTGAAACATTGTTATCGAGGGTTACTGCCGATACCGAGATAGTCTTTATCGACCAGCAACGGATTGCATCTAGAGCAAATGATTTGTTGGCAACAAATGAAGAATTTCTCAATGCATCTTGGTCTAATGCTGCACTAGGAGCTATGGCTCCAATTCATCATGGATTAGAAACATATATATCTTGGGAAGAGTTAGAGGAAGAGATCACTAACAAGAAATTAACTCGAGCAGAACTCAGCTCATATGGAAGTGATTTAGTTGAAGGAACAGATTTTCTTGACTACAGCCCGATTGATCCGATGCGTGGTGATATCGAAAGAACAATAGAGGTACTTCGACAGGCTATTGAGAAGAATCAAAGAGTTGTTTTTGCCACCCATGGCCATGGAATGTTAGAGCGTTATGCCGGAATATTTCGAGGAGCTGATCTACCTGTAAAAATCATCGAAAAACTAGATGATATGCCCCTTAAAGGAAGTATTAACCTCACTACTTCTGTCATTACTCATGGTTTTGAAAGTGAATCCGATCAGATCTTTTTCATGACCGAAAGAGATTTAACTGGGAGTAAAGGCAGCGTAAAAGATAGCGAGCGATTACCAACGAAGCGAAAGAAAGCAATTGATCCTCTAGAACTTAAAGCTGGCGATTTTATTGTCCATGAACAACATGGAATTGGTCGCTATGTTGAATTGATGCAACGAACTGTTGCCGGAATAACCCGTGAGTATTTAATAATTGAATACGCCTCAGCAAAACGGGGTCATCCTGGTGACCGAATATTTGTTCCAACAGATACTTTGGAGCAAGTCTCGAAATATGTCGGTGGCGAGGCTCCAACTGTCCACCGAATCGGAAGTGGTGAATGGCAAAAAGCAAAGGGCCGAGCACGCAAAGCCGTTCGCCAAATTGCGGGAGAATTAATAAGACTGTATGCAGCGCGAACAAGTTCACCTGGATTCGCATTCTCACCAGATACACCGTGGCAGAGAGAGTTAGAAGATTCATTTTCCTATATTGAAACTCCAGATCAACTTTCAACTATCGATGAAGTCAAAGCTGATATGGAGCGGCCATATCCGATGGATCGCATTATCTGTGGTGATGTGGGATATGGAAAAACTGAGATAGCAATCCGTGCTGCATTCAAAGCAGTACAAGATGGAAAACAAGTTGCAATATTGGTTCCAACAACTCTTCTAGTTCAACAACACAGTAAAACTTTTGCAGAAAGATACTCTGGATTTCCAATAAAAGTAGCAGGTTTATCACGCTTTAATTCAGTCAAAGAAAGTAAAGAGATACTCACGGCGTTAGCAGCAGGCAGTGTTGATGTTGTCATTGGAACTCATCGAATTCTCTCAAATGATGTGCAGTTTAAAGATCTTGGACTTGTAGTCGTTGATGAAGAACAACGCTTCGGTGTTGAACAAAAAGAGTCTTTAAAAAAACTACGGACTACAGTCGATGTTTTAGCCATGTCAGCCACACCTATTCCGCGCACATTAGAGATGGCAGTAACTGGAATTCGCGAGATGTCTACGATAACAACACCTCCTGAAGAGCGTCATCCTATTTTGACTTACGTTGGTCCAGCAGAGGATGCTCAGATTGCTGCGGCTATTCATCGTGAACTCTTACGAGATGGTCAGATTTTTTATCTACATAATCGTGTTGAAAGTATCGATCGAACTGCGGTTCACTTAAAAGAGTTGGTACCTGAAGCGCGTATTCGTGTGGCTCATGGCCAAATGTCAGAAGGTGAGTTAGAAGATGTCATTCTGGCGTTTTGGAACCGTGATTTCGATCTTTTAGTTTGTACAACAATTGTGGAGAGTGGCTTGGATATTCAGAATGCAAATACTTTAATTGTTGAAAGAGCTGATCGATTTGGACTTTCACAGCTTCATCAAATTCGAGGTCGGGTTGGTAGAGGCCGAGAAAGAGCCTATGCATATTTTTTATACTCTGCCGAAGAGCCACTTTCAGAGTTAGCGCACGATCGTTTAACAACAATTGCAACAAACACTGACTTAGGTTCGGGAATGCGGGTTGCATTAAAGGATTTAGAGATTCGGGGAGCAGGAAATCTTTTAGGTGGTGAACAGTCTGGCCATATTGCAGATGTTGGTTTCGATTTATACATGAGAATGGTCGGAGAAGCCGTTCAAGAATACAAATCTGGAATTATCGAAACTGAGGAGAAAATTTTAGAGTGCAAAGTTGAACTGCCAATAAATGCACATCTTTCAACGCAGTATGTGCCTGGTGAGCGTTTGCGGTTAGATCTCTATAGAAGATTGGCTGACGTTAAATCTGCAGAGGATGTAAATTCAATCGAATCTGAACTCCTAGATCGCTTTGGAGCACTTCCAGAGGAAGCAAAGTCTTTACTTGGCGTTGCATCTTTGCGGGCACAGGCCAAAGTTTTGAAGTTAACTGAAGTTGTTGTGCAAGGAAAACTTTTGCGGCTTTCCCCTTTAGTTTTACCGGAATCAAAGCAGCTTCGATTGGCACGTATGTATCCCGGATCTATTTATAAGGCCACCACAAACACCGTATTGGTTGCCTTACCCAAAGCAGCGGTCTGGAACCCGTCTGCGAACGCTCCAGAAATAGTGGATACTTCTCTTCTGGCCTGGGTCGTTGAGGCCCTTAATCAACTTGGCTAAGCAAGAGAAGGCGAGATAGTCGTGAAAAAACTCCTTACAGTTGTAGTTGCTTCGATTGCAGTGGTACTTACAGGATGTGCCCAAGTTGGTGCAGCAGCAACAGTTGGCGGAGTTCGTATCTCACAAGCTACTGTTCAAGGAAGTATTGATTCAATTCTGGCCGAACGCAGTGGAACTGATACATCACAGATGCAACTTGAAACAGGCGAAACACTTAACCGATCACAACTGCGTTTTCATTTGTTTGGAACGCTTCTTCGCGAAGTAGGGGCAGAATTAAAAATCACAGTTTCAAAGGCTGAGATTGATAGTCAGAGAGCAGCAATTTTGCAACAAGTAGGAGGAGCTGATCAGCTTCCTATTGCACTCGTTGCTGCAGGTATTGCCCCACAAGATTTAGATTTATATATCGAAGCAATAACTTTCTCAGACAAAATTGGTAATCTCATTACAGCAAGTGGAGTTCCTGAAGAACAAATTGGAACAGAGATTCAGAGATTAATGACTGCAAAAGCAAAAGAACTTGGCATAACTGTCAATCCTAGATACGGTACTTGGGATCCAGAGAGTGCAGATGTTGTTGCAAATGATGCAGCAGGTTCCGCAGTTACTCCATCAGGAAACTAAAGAACAATGCAGGGATCTCAGCTTCAACGTTTAGTTGAAGTTATGGATACGTTGCGCTCTCCTGGGGGATGCCCGTGGGATGCTGAGCAGACCCATGAGTCCTTACTGAAGTATCTTCTTGAAGAGTCTTACGAATTTATCGAAGCGGTTGAAAATGGGAACCGCATTGATATGCGAGAAGAGTTGGGAGATGTTTTACTTCAAGTTTATTTCCATGCTCGTATGGCAGAGGATCATCCAACAGATCCATTTACGATTGAAGAAGTTGCACAGGGAATCGCCGAGAAGTTAATTCGCAGGCACCCTCATGTCTTTGCAGGCCTTGAAGTTAAAGATTCTGAAGAAGTACTTGAAAATTGGGAAGAGATTAAAAAGAAGGAAAAAGGTAGAACTTCACCGGTAGATGGGGTTGCTCTTTCACAGCCAGCGCTACCGCTACTTGAAAAGCTCTTGCATCGCGCAGAGAAATATCAAGTACAAGTGGACAGCCCTTCGGCGAATTCATTAGAGGCTGTTGCAGATGAAAGCGCAGTGGGTCAAGCCCTGCATGCTGTTATTGCATGGGCTCATGCCAATGGAATTGATGCTGAGGCGGCCCTTCGCAAGGAAGCGTTGCGAGTTGGTAATCAGATTAGTTCAAAAACTCAGAGTTAACTCACGGTAGTATTGGCCCTATAACTTTAGAAAAAACATTTGACCCAGTGCGATTTCAGAGTTGAGGTCGGCAAGATGCAAAAAACTCAGAGGAGACGTACGTGGCAAAAATTGAAGCGTTAGGTGCTCGTGAAATTCTTGACTCCCGTGGAAACCCTACGGTTGAAGTTGAAATTGCATTAGAAGATGGAACTCAGGCACGTGCAGCAGTTCCAAGCGGAGCATCAACTGGAGCATTTGAAGCATCAGAACTTCGAGATGGTGGCAAGAGATATTTAGGTAAGGGTGTTGAAAAAGCGATTGCATTTTTAAACAATGAAATCGCACCAAAAATCATTGGATTAGATTCCAAAGAGCAACGCTTAATTGATACAACAATGATTAAACTTGACGGAACACCAAACAAATCTCGACTTGGTGCGAACGCCATTCTTGGCGCATCACTTGCAGTGGCTAAAGCATCTGCAAACTCTGCTGATCTTTCGTTGTTCCGCTCTTTAGGTGGAGCAAATGCGCATGTGCTTCCAGTTCCAATGATGAATATTCTCAATGGCGGGGCGCACGCAGACACAAATGTTGATATCCAAGAGTTCATGATTGCACCGATCGGTGCTCCAACTTTTCGAGAATCACTTCGATGGGGAGCTGAGATCTATCATGCTCTCAAAGCAGTTCTTAAAAAGCGTGGATTAGCAACATCAGTCGGAGATGAAGGTGGCTTTGCACCAAACCTTGAAAGCAATCGCGCTGCGTTAGATTTAATTTTAGAGGCAATTGAAGCTGCAGGATATAAACCTGGAAGTCAGATCGCACTAGCAATGGATGTGGCTGCAACTGAGTTTCATGAAAATGGAAGGTATAAATTTGAAGGTGCATCGAATACTTCAGATGAAATGATTGCTTATTACACATCATTAGTTGATGCCTACCCAATAGTCTCGATCGAAGATCCACTCAACGAAGAAGATTGGGCTGGTTGGACAAAAATGACTGAAGTTTTGGGATCTCGTATTCAAATCGTAGGCGATGATCTTTTTGTAACTAATCCAGAACGACTCGCACGCGGAATCGCAGGAAAAACTGCTAATGCATTGTTGGTCAAGGTCAACCAAATTGGAACTCTCACCGAAACCATCGATGCAGTAGAGATGGCCCACCGCGCTAACTACCGCAGCATGATGAGTCACAGATCAGGTGAAACAGAAGATACAACTATTGCTGATTTGGCAGTTGCACTGAACTGTGGCCAAATTAAAACAGGCGCACCTGCTCGATCAGAGCGTGTAGCAAAGTACAACCAATTACTTCGCATCGAAGAAGAGTTAGAAGATCGTGGCGTTTATGCAGGGCGTGAAGCGTTTCCACGCTTTAAAGGGTAAGAATTAGCCATGGCGCGTCGACAATTAAACTTTCGTCGTCGTACCAACAATCGTGCGTTGGCATTTATTGTGATTCTTTTTGTATTGACCTTAGCAATTGCACCGCCTGTAAAACATTACTTCACACAACGCGCTCAAATTAACGCACTCGAGTCTCAACTTTCTGCAGATAATGTTGCTCTACAAAAAGCACGAGAAGAGTTATTGCGCTGGCAGGATCCTGAATACATAAAGTCACAAGCCCGTGAACGCTTACATTTCGTTTTACCGGGTGAGCGGCAATATATTGTTGTGGACGGGTCTACGCCACCTCCACAGGAGAACACAACTGAGATTGCAAGCGCACTTACCGATGGCCAACCTTGGTATTCCAGATTGATTGCCTCGATTAGTGAGGCCGGTAATCAGTGAGAGAAGTTACACAAGCAGATCTTGATTGTATTGAAGTTCAGCTTGGTCGTACACCTCGCGATGTTCATGCAATTGCCTATCGATGTCCATGTGGCAAGCCAGCCGTTGTTGAGACACCACCACGACTTGAAGATGGAACACCGTTTCCCACTTTTTATTATGCAACCTGCCCTCGTTTAACTGCGGTTATTTCAACGCTTGAAACAACTGGATTAATGGGGCAGATGAATGATCGCCTTGAAACAGATGCGCAGTTATCAGGTGCATATGCAGCTGCCCACGATGATTACATCGCAGCACGTTCTGCACTGCAAATGGATGTACCAGAGGTGGAAAATGTTTCAGCAGGAGGAATGCCACATCGTGTTAAGTGTTTGCATTCACTTGTTGCCCATTCATTGGCGGCTGGCCCAGATGTAAACCCTTTAGGTGATGAAGCCCTTGAACAACTACCAGAGTGGTGGAAGAGCAACCCATGCGAGTAGCAGCAATTGACTGCGGTACCAATTCAATTCGCCTCTTGATTGCAGATGTAGAGTCAAATAAACTTCGCGAAGTTGTGCGAGACATGGAGATAGTTCGTCTTGGTCAAGGTGTTGATCAAACCGGAGAATTTCACCCAGATGCCATCAAGCGAACACTTGCGGCTGTTGATAAATTTGCTGCCGAGATTGCTCGCCGAGGTGTTCAAAAGATTCGCTTCTGTGCAACAAGTGCAACCAGAGATGCAACTAATCGGGCCTTGTTTATTGATGGGGTTCGTGAGCGCTTAGGCATCGAGGTAGAAGTTATAACCGGCGCTGAAGAAGCCGAACTATCATTTATAGGAGCCATTCAAGAGTTGGATCCAAAACTTGGACCATTTTTAGTTGTTGACATTGGTGGGGGCTCAACAGAATTTGTCTTTGGTAATAACGAAGTTGAATCTGCAAAGAGTGTAAATATCGGATGTGTGCGAATGAGTGAGCGCCACTTTAAGGACGATCCTCCAACGCATAATCAAATCGAATTAGCAAGAGCGGATATTCAAGAGGCCATTGCACTTGCAGGGACCGAAGTTCCTATTACTCAAGCAAAAACTCTTGTAGCCGTAGCTGGAACTGCAACAACAGTTGCAGCAGCAGCTCTTAAATTAGATATCTATGATCGTTATACAATCCACTTATCACGCATCTCGGCAGTACAAGTTCATGAAGTATCTGACATGTTTAAGAAAACAAATAGAGATGACCGAAAGAATCTTGGTTACATGCATCCTGGTCGAGTAGATGTAATTACGGCTGGTTCTTTGGTTCTTTCGGAGGTAATGAAAGCGACCAAAGCAACTGAATTTATTGCCTCCGAAACAGATATTCTGGATGGAATAGCCCTCTCGATTGCCAGTGGCAGTTAAGTAAAGATTAGATCGAGGATTTTGATCGAGACAATAATGGGATTTCCATTAGGAAATTAAGTGTAGATTTACCTCCGCTTGTAACTAACTAGGTAACGCCCCGATAGCCCAATGGCAGAGGCAGAGGACTTAAAATCCTCCCAGTGTGGGTTCGACCCCCACTCGGGGCACCAATTCGCGCGTATTAAGTTGCCTTCGTGCATAAATCATCTTGCACATTGCAGTTATTTTTTGGTCACTAAATGACAATTCATACACAAGTGCATACATTTTCATGCAGAATTTCAAGGCAATGATCAGGTGCTCGTTTCCTCGTGCTCCAAATCAGCTGCACTTGAGCAAAGCTTTCGCTCCTTTACCTCTGCCATTGGGTTATCGGAAAAACTATGACCCTGGGTGTTTAATTTTGCGTTCACAGCGCTGAGTACTACCCAAATATGAATTTTTGCTAAATAATTACATCGTGAAAGTTCGAATTGTCTCGGTAATACTTGTTTCCCTGTTAGGCATTGGAATAAGTGCAAGCTTTGCGGTGGATGCAGTAACCCAACCAAATCCAACTGAGGCTGAAATATCAGATCAAAAAATATTAACAAGTGAGATAAAAAAGAGAATTGACCATCTTGAAAAATTGAGACCTAACTTAAGTCGCCAGATAAACGTTACCAAATCCAACTGGCTACAAATTAAGCCAAACGATCCTGTGGTCCCATTTCGAACCGCCTATAGTTTGGTAGAAGTTCAAGTCCTAAGTTTAGAGAGACTACCGCTGATTTGCACAAAAGGGCGGACCACGAAAAGAGTTGTTGGTCCTTTTCAAAAATGCCCTCCAAGATTTAAAGTTAAGTAGCCTGCAATGCGGTCAATTACCCCTAACAGTTGAGGAAAGAAGTGGTGAAAAGAATTCCTTTGTATACAAAGTCAAATAAAATCTTGATGAAGCTCCATACCTATCTCCTCTTCTTTATAAGTTTTACCTTACTCAATATTCCAAACGCGTCAGGGGCTATAGATCCTTTCCTTCTAATTAAGAATGACAACTTCCGAAAAAGCACAGCTGGCTTCACGAACAGTGCCTCTAATTTTGTAGGAGATGTAATTGATTTCAAGATAACTTGCCCGACTAAATCATTTCAAATAAAAGCCATAAGAATTGGTTCTTATGAAGGTAAAGAAGGCAAGGTAATCCAGAGATCTAAAAGTTTCAGTTGTAAAGATCAGATGGATAAAACTCCATCTAAATGGAGTGTGACTACATCAATTAGTACCAATAATTTCCCCCACGGGATGTATTTGTTTCAGATTGAGGACGATCAAAAGTTTTCCAGTTTTGTTCCTATTGTTTTAAGAGAAAAAAACTCCACCGCAAAGGCGATTTTCTCAATTCCCATAATGACTATGCAGGCCTATAACACCTGGAGTGGAGCAGATACATATGGAGCCGCTGGAGATTTTGACAAAAGACTGAGAATTGTTGATTTTCGAAAGCCGTATGACAAGAATTTCGGAACTGGTAAGTACTTAAAATATGTCCATCCTTTAGTTGTATATATTGAAAAACTGAATCTTGATGTGGCATATGTTGCAGATACCGATCTACACTTTGAAAAGGATTTACTTGCTAATCGAACAGTTTTAATAAGTGCTGGACACGACGAGTATTGGACTCTTCAAGAAAGAAATAGTGTTTTGAGTGCTAGGAAATCTGGGATGAATACATTATTTTTTGGTGCAAACGCTGGATATTGGAATACCAGACTTGTTAAATCAAGTCTTGATAAATCAATAACAATGGAGATTTATAAGTCTGCCAAGGAGGATCCAAATAAATTCAACCCGACAGTTAAATTCAGAGAGATTAATCAGCCTGAAAGTGAACTAACTGGGTTGGAGTACAAATGTTTTCCAGCAAAAGGTGAACTAGAAATTAGAACGCCTGATTCATCGATTTTCCGAGGGATTAAGAATCTAGATAATTTGGACTTACGCGAAATTGTTGGGGTTGAGGTCGATACATTTAAAGATGACAATAATTTTAGGGGGGAGATCATCAATCTAGCTGAATCAAGAGTTCGATGTGGTGATAAGTGGTATTTCCCGAGATATGGAACTATGAATATGATCCTTGGCTTTGGGATAAATGGCGAAGGTGGATTATTTTCTAGTGGAACAATGGGTTGGGTAGTACAAGGGTTAAGTTCAAGAGAAAATAGTGACATTGGAATGTTTACAAGATCTGTCACTAAAAATATTTTAGAAAGTGCGATAGAGGGCCCACTGAAAAAAGATTGATATAGATCCTTTTGCTCCCAGCCTCCCAGTGCGGGTTCAATCCCATTCGGGACACCATTTCGTGGGTAAAGTAACAGGGACTACACCCATCTGCCCGTGGGGGGTATAACTTTTTTATCAGTTGATTGAGAAACCTATCTTGTAGCTTTTCTTGTGGATCTTTCCAGTAAAGTGAAGACGTGAAAAGGCTTCTAGCGATTTTACTGGCGGTCACCGTCCCTTTAATTGCTGTGCCTTCAACCGCTCAATCTGCAAACCCAATAACAATCTCATACTCAAATGTGACTATTGATAAAACTTCCATGAGTACCGGCCAGAGTATTAATGTCACATTTGATATGCGCTCCACAGGCTTGGCTACTACACCCGTGCAACCATCGGCCTTCCTAG
>CAIUSQ010000229.1 GCA_903901905.1 uncultured Actinomycetes bacterium | reverse complement strand
TTTGATCTAGCATAACTTAACTATGGGTTACTTAGAAAGTTTCAGGTATACCTTTCAACAAAGAACACAATTCTTAAGGCCTACGATGGTCGCTTCAAAGATATTTTTGAAGAGATCTTCCAAGTTGAGTTCAAATCTAAATTTGAAGCTGCCGGTATTTGGTATGAGCACCGTCTAATCGATGACATGGTTGCCATGTCACTTCGCTTAGAAGGAGGTTATGTTTGGGCCTGTAAGAACTATGACGGTGATGTTCAATCAGACACTGTGGCTCAGGGTTACGGTTCACTTGGTTTGATGACTTCGGTCTTAATGACACCAGATGGTAAGATCTGCGAATCAGAGGCTGCACATGGAACTGTTACGCGCCACTACCGTGATCACCAAGCCGGTAAAGCGACTTCAACAAATCCAATTGCTTCAATTTTTGCTTGGACACAGGGTCTGGCACACCGAGCACTGCTCGACAACAATTCAGAGTTAGCAACGTTCTGTGCAACGCTTGAACGTGTTTGCATCGAAACAGTTGAACAAGGAAAGATGACCAAGGATCTTGCGCTCCTGATTTCAAAGCAAGCCCCGTATCAAACTACGCAGGAGTTCTTGAGTTCAATCGATGCCAACCTCAAAGTGGCAATGGGCTAAGTAGAAAATCACTACCCGGAAGGACCCTTTGATCGTATACTTGGCACATAATGGAGCCTGAATCGTTTACTTCACTTCTGTTTGACCTTGGCATTATCGCCGCACTTATTCTCATTGCATCTTTTTTCGTTGCTGCCGAGATAGCTCTTATCTCTCTTCGTGATAGTCAGATCAAACAAGTTGCTACTCGTGGAAAGCGTGGCGCTCGCGTTGCTGCCCTTGCCCAGCACCCCAACCGATTATTGGCTGCTGTTCAAATCGGTGTGACTGTCAGCGGATTCCTTTCTGCAGCATTAGGAGCAGATCAATTAGGTAACTATGTGATTCCTTGGTTGGAATCACTCGGAATCTCTAATGGCTGGAGCACAACTCTCTCACTTATCGGTATAACTCTAGTTATCGCATATTTCTCACTTGTATTTGGTGAGTTAGTTCCAAAGCGCATTGCTTATTTCAAAGCTGAAGAGATTGCGATGAGTACCGCGGGAATCATCGACATTGTTGCCCGAGTTTTTCGTCCAATTATTTGGCTACTTTCAAAGTCAACAGATTTTGTTGTTCGGGCATTTGGAATTGATCCAAAAGAGGCAAGAACTCAGATGTCAGAAGAAGAGTTACTAGATCTTGTCACCGGCCATGCTGCTTTAACCGATGAAGAGCGCGATATCGTTGAAGAAGTCTTTAATGCCTCAGAACGCGCCGTTCATGAGGTTATGGTTCCTCGCACCGAAGTTGATTTCATGGATGCATCCCTTACCGTCGGAAAAGCTATTGAGTTGGCTGTCGATAAAGCACATTCACGTTATCCCGTTGTGCGTGGTTCATCTGATGAAGTCGTTGGCTTTATTCACGTTCGTGATCTTTTGGACACATCTCTTGCAACAAAAGGCACAAAAATAGTTGAACTCGTTCGAAACATTATGTATTTACCGGGCACAAAAGGTATTTTGCCTGCACTTTCTGAAATGCGAACTCAGGGTCAACATCTTGCAATTGTTTTGGATGAATACGGTGGCACCGATGGAATCGTTACGCTAGAAGATCTCGTAGAGGTCTTGATCGGTGATATTCGTGATGAGTATGATGACCATAGCCAAGAGGTTGCTATCGAAGATCACGCTGGTGATTTTGAAGTAGATGGACTTATCTCAATAGAGGATTTAATCGAACAGACACGGCTTGAAATTCCTGAAGGTCCATATGAAACTGCAAGTGGATTCGTTATGCACTTCTTGGGCAGAATTCCACATGAAAACGATGTAGTTAATGTAAACGGTATCAAAATCAAGGTTTTATCCATGGAAGGCAAGCGCGCGGGTCAGTTGTTGATCACTCCCAACACTTCTGTGTGAAAGAATTAGAGCTATGACCAATAAAAGAGTTCTTTCAGGTATTCAACCTACGAGCAACTCATTTCATCTTGGCAATTATCTCGGCGCACTCAAGCAGTGGGTAGAGCTACAAGAGGGACATGATGCTTTTTATTGCATTGTCGATCTGCACGCACTCACCGGTGAAATCGAGCCTAAGTTGTTACGGGAGCGAACTCTGGCCTCTGCTGCACAGTTAATTGCTATTGGAATCTCTCCAGAAAAGTCCACACTTTTTGTTCAGTCACACGTTCCTCAACATAATCAGTTGGGTTGGGTAATGGAATGTATTGCTGGTTTTGGCGAAGCAAGCCGGATGGTTCAATTCAAAGACAAGTCATCAAAAGCAGGCGCAGATTCTGCCCGCGTTGGACTCTTTACATATCCAATGTTGCAAGCAGCCGACATTCTTTTATACCAAGCACACTTTGTTCCAGTGGGTGAAGATCAACGTCAACACATTGAACTCACTCGAGATTTAGCCACCCGCTTTAACTCCAAATTTGGCGAAACTTTTAGAGTGCCAGAAGGAAGAATTTTAAAGGCTGGTGCAAAGATTTACGATCTGCAGGATCCAACGTCCAAGATGAGTAAGTCTTCAGAATCAACAGCAGGAATTTTAGAGATAATGGATACCCCTGAGATAAATATTAAAAAGATTAAAAGTGCAGCAACAGATGCCGGTCGTGAAGTTGTTTTTGATGAAAAAGAAAAGCCTGGAATTAGTAATTTACTGACTATCCATTCATCGTTATCTGGGCGTTCAATTACTGAGATTGAAAATGAGTTTGCTGGTAAAGGCTATGGCGACTTTAAAGCCCAAGTTGCTGAAGTTGTTGTTGAGTATCTACGTCCTATTAGAGATCATGCGTTAGAACTTCTTAAGGATGAATCTCATCTCTTAAGCCTTTTACATCAAGGTGGAGAAAAAGCCAAGAAAACTGCCACCCAAACGCTTGAGTTGACCTATAAGAATTTGGGACTTGTCCAGTAGAAAACCTTTAGCTTGATGCTTTAGAGACGATTTAAATCATCTGAACCAATAGTGATGGCCAGCACAAAGTGGCCCAGAGTATCAACTTTTACTTTAGAGTTTTCGTAATTGTTACAGACCTGTAATAACGCAATTCTGCGGGTTCTTGAAATTTCGACTGAGAAGGCAATAGGCTCCCGATTACATAAAACTTCTCTATTTGCCCTAAAAAGCATGTATCGAAGGCGCAACTCAACATTTGGAGGAAAATTGAAGAGAGTATCGAAACTTGTAGCAGTTCTTGCTGCAGCAGTTTTAATTACAACAGGATGTTCAAGCTCATCATCAGATAATGCTGGTGGAGATGTAAAAGTTGGTCTTGCCTATGACATCGGTGGTCGTGGAGACAAGTCATTTAATGACTCTGCTGCACTTGGTCTAGATGAGGCTAAAGCAGAATTTGGTGTTGAAGCCAAAGAAGTAACTGTTACAACTGGTTCAGATTCAGAGCGCGAAGACAAGCTTCGTCTATTGGCAGAAGCGGGTTACAACCCAATCATCGCAGTTGGATATCTATATGCGGGGCCACTCAAGGCAGTATCAGCAGATTATCCAGAGATTAACTTTGGAATTATTGATGATTCATCTGTAGCAGCTCCAAATGTTGCTTCACTTGTATTTGCTGAAGAGCAAGGTTCATACCTAGTTGGTATTGCAGCTGCTCTAGAGTCAAAGTCAGGAAAAGTTGGATACATCGGTGGAGTTCGCACACCACTACTACAGAAGTTTGAAGCAGGGTTCGTAGCAGGAGTGAAGGCAACAAAGCCATCTGCAACTGTTGATGTTAAGTACATCTCTGAGCCACCTGATTTCAGTGGCTTCAACGATCCTGCAAAGGCAAAGGTTATTGCTAAGGGAATGATCGATAAGGGTGCAGATGTTATTTACTCAGCAGCTGGTGGTTCTGGTGCAGGTAACTTTGCAGCAGCTATAGATGCAGGTACAGCAGGTAAAAAGGTATGGACAATCGGAGTTGACTCTGATCAATACCTCAATGCATCGTCAGCCGAGCAGGCAAACATGCTTACATCAATGTTAAAGCGTGTAGACCGTGCCGTTTACGACGTTATTGCAGCAGCAGTTAACGGAACATCTGTTAACGATGTACTAGATGCCACTGCAGGTACTTTTGGACGCACATACAGTCTGGAACTTGATGGAGTTGGAGTTTCATACTCAGGCGATTACATCACTAAGTACAAGGATCAGATTGATAAGGCAGCTGCCGATATCAAGTCTGGTGCCATCACTGTTCCAACAACGCCATAACGGCAATTAAGAACAGGGTAGTAAGTAGTAAAGAAAGATAAGAAGTGGCATTTGGCCCGACAATGGAGTTAGATCTCCTTGTTGGGCCAAATGTTTTTATCCAAGAAAGGGAGGCGATCAGTGTCTGTAGCGGTTGAACTACGCCACATCACTAAGCGCTTTCCTGGCGTGATCGCAAATAAAGATGTGTCACTCAAGGTTGAAAGCGGAACAGTCCACGCCCTTGTCGGTGAAAACGGTGCTGGCAAATCAACTGTCATGAAAATTTTGTATGGAATGCAAAGCCCTGACAGCGGAGAAATTCTAGTAAATGGACAAGCTGTAGATTTTAAGAATCCAAATGATGCAATCGCAGCTGGAATCGGAATGGTTCACCAGCACTTTATGTTGGCAGATAATTTCACAGTCCTAGAGAACATAATTTTAGGTTCTGAGCCAAAGCACGGCCTCACAATCGACTTTAACTCTGCTCGTGCCAAAGTAATTGAAATGGCAAATCAGTATGGGTTAGAAATTGATCCGGACCTGATGGTGGAAGAGCTTGGTGTTGGCGCACGTCAACGAGTGGAGATTTTGAAGGTACTTTTCCGTGGGGCGCGCATTTTGATCTTTGATGAGCCAACCGCTGTGCTCGTTCCGCAAGAAGTTGATGATCTCTTTGCGGCGCTCGAGGGATTACGTGCACAAGGAATGGCAATTATTTTTATCTCACATAAGTTAGATGAAGTTTTGCGAGTCGCTGATGAAGTTACAGTTGTTCGCCAGGGCGTAACCGTTGCCCAAGTTAAATCTAAAGATGTTACCTCTCGAGAGCTCGCAGAACTTATGGTTGGAAGCGAGCTTCCACAGCCACATACTCAAGGCCATACCAAGCGCGATGAGATTGTGCTCACTCTCTCTGATGTTTGCGTGCCCACTGCAACTGGAAGTCGGGATTTAATCTCACATATTTCTTTTGATCTACACGCAGGTGAAGTTGTTGGAATTGCCGGTGTAGAAGGAAATGGTCAGGCAGAACTTATTGAGGCGATTATGGGCCTTCGTGAATACACCGGACAGGTTTCCTTCCGTGGTAAATCTGTTGATCATATGAGTGTTGCAGACCGTCATGATTTAGGTATTGGATTAATTCCAGAAGATCGTCAAAGACAAGCGCTAATGATGAACTCACCATTATGGGAAAACCGAATTCTTGGCCATCAACGTGGCAAACCAGTGATGCGTGGATTTATTGTAGATAAACAGGCCACAATCGCTAGCACTCAAACAATCATGAATGAGTTTGATGTCCGCGCACCCGGTCCACAAACTTTAGCTGCAGCCCTTTCTGGAGGAAACCAACAAAAGTTTATTGTCGGGCGAGAGATGAGCAAAGCACCAGCATTACTTCTTGCTTCACATCCAACCCGTGGCGTAGATGTTGGTGCACAAGCTGCAATTTGGGATGTTCTTCGCCAAGCTCGCGAAAAAGGAATGGCGATAGTACTTATCTCGGCAGATTTAGAAGAGTTAATTGGAATGTCAGATCGTCTTTTAGTTATGTTGCGCGGAAGCATTACTGCAGAGCTCGATCCTGCTACGACCACGCCAGAACAATTAGGTTCAGCAATGACAGGTGCTGCATGAAAGCGCCACGTTTTTCAATGACAAAAATAGGTTTAGCAGTTGCAGCACCGGTATTTGCAGCGATCTTCTCAATTATTGTTTCTAGCATTGCAGTTATTGCGACAAAGAAATCTCCAAT
>CAIUSQ010000228.1 GCA_903901905.1 uncultured Actinomycetes bacterium | reverse complement strand
CGCAGTGTTAGCACTCAAACGTCGAGATATCTTCGCAGGTCTTTCCGGTTCTCAGCACCCGAATGACTATTCATGGCTTTATTCGGTGGCGATAGCAGTCTTACTTGGATTTGGACAGCTACTAAACGGATCTGCGTTAGCAATCTCGTTACTCGCGGCAGGGTATTTCTTGGGTCGAAGAAAGGCTGGCCGCACTCAGCTGACAATCTTTGTTACGTGCGTGCTTTTGGGATTCCTTGCTCAAAGAATTTTCCGACCCGAAGTTCAATATGGAAGCTGGCGACTTTATCCCCTCTACACGGGAACTGATGATCTAATTTTCAGCGAATCGCTCGCAAATTCACTCAGTAGTTTCGGATTGCACGAGTATGCAGCGGCAATTGGCAATTCAGTTCAATACCACTGGTTTTCCTTAGCCTGGACGGGATTGATGACAAGAATTTCGGCGAGCCAACCTTTTGATGTGACTTTGCATCTTGCGCCACTGGTTGCATTTCTGGGAATAGCTTCACTTGTTTGGTCAATTACGGCTCGCATATCAAAGTCAACAATCGCTCCGTTCTTCGCAATAATTGCTCTTTTTGCGACAGAATCGTTGCCCGAATCAATGCTCTTTTACTACGTCCTAAACACATCAAATCTATTGAGCCTCTTATGGGCTCTGGCTTCCGCTCTCTTGTTCTACTTTGTACTGCAAAAGCAAAGTTTTGCTTTATTGATTGCATTCTCTTTCTCTGTTGCCATAACTCTTCTGGCGAAAACACCGTATGGGGCGCTTATCTATATAGCGGCCTTAGTAACGTGCCTATTCAACAGTGTGCGGGACCCAAAACGTGCCAAGTTTTATCTGGCACTCATCTCAACGACCACATTGTTTGTCGTATTCACTTACATCACATTTCTAAAGCCCCACGTATGGGAACAACGCACTTTCAACTTGGATGTTGACCCATTTCAATTTGGTGGGTTCTCGCTGTCTACATTTGTTGGCACCGTCGTGCTCGTTTCTTGTTCCTACTTTTTGCGATTCCCGATTTCACCAAAATACTTGTTTGGATTCATCAAGACGAGCCCTTTTGGAATCAATACATTCGTCGTCTTGGTCATTTTTGGCAGTACCGCAAGATATATGTTCGAGGCGGGTTCAGCAGAGAACTATTTCATGAATGTATCCTTAGTCTTTGGCTCAATCCTGATTGGTCTATCCCTTTCTTTTTCGCTTAATGGCATGACACGGTTTATTAGATTTGCAGTTTTAACTCAATATATTTTTGTAACAGTTTTTTCTGCTCTAATCGTCTCTAGGTTTATCGATGAGACCCAATTTGACACATGGGTTCTTGGCAGAAACAACTTGAATCTACTTTCAGCATTTTTTGCCGCATTTTCTGCAGTTATGGGTTGGCTAATCATCTCAAACTATTCAAACATCGTAAATGGGATTTTCCGACCGGTGCTCATTGTGTCGCTCATTGGTGTTTCATCGGGAATCTATCTTGCAAATTCCACAACGGTTCAAGAATACAGTTTCACTGACGGTGTTGCTTCAACACGTGATATCAAAGCTTTAGAATGGTTAAAGGATCGCGGCACTTCGAGTGATGTTGTCGCCACCAATCGTTTTCTTTGTAATCAAGAAAGTCCTTGCTCTTTTGACGACTCCTCGTTCTTGATCTCTGCGGTGTCGGGACTGCGGGTATACCTAGAAGGTCCACGATTTGTTATTGGAGGTCGGCCATACCCTGATTGGGCGAAGGAACGAATAAATACGAGTATTGATTTCGCGAATTCTCCGAACGACAAAGCGTTCAACACATTAAAGTCATCAGGTGTTAAATGGTTCTATGTAGACAGAAATTTTCTCAGCAGTGGCGATTTCGATTCTGCAAATCGCTGGAAGAGTTGGGCGACTGTTGAGTATTCTGACGCCAATCTTTCGATTTTATTACTGAACGAT
>CAIUSQ010000227.1 GCA_903901905.1 uncultured Actinomycetes bacterium | reverse complement strand
AGAAAATTCGGAATCTAATAAGGGCAAAGTTCTGGCAGCGATCGACATCTATAATGACTGCATCCGCAAATCGCTTTCACAGCAGGCGAGTGAGAGAAATATTATGTAGGATAATTTAACTCTCAACAATTCTACTGTACCAGAATCCGCGCGTTTTGCACCATTACACGCCGGATTTTCTTGAGTTTCTATTAACACTAGTTTGATTTCCTTCAATCGATACAGCGCATTCACTCCACATGAATGACATTCAGGTATCCAATTCAGTACATCCAAAGCCGATGCAAACATCTGCCAAAGCAATTGCCAAAAATCCTTCTGTGGTTAGTGTGAGAATCTCTACATACTCCTTGAAGCTACAAGTCAGCATTAGGCATATGGTGAAATAACCATAGCTGGTATATCTAACTTACTGCAAGCATTGCCTACTTATAAGCCGATAAAAGGTGCATTCGTCGACTTTGGAAGCGGTTTGCAAGTATACGTCTATAATTGACGGTGCAATAATCACCAAATAGGAATCGGCAACGTCATTGCGCAGGTGAGTATTGAGGGAAATCACATGTTCGAATCTGCGGCTGGGGTGGAAATAGACAAGAGCCGCTTCGAAACAGCCAATGTTCTTTTCGTTGCATTTACGTGGTATCAATGTTGTCTTCCTTTATTCTTATAGGCATACCTTGCAGGCGTTCGAACGTTAGCATTACAGTCTGGTATTGAGATGTGTGATGTTCTCAACTACAATGGAGATCTTGCAGACGAAAACTCACTGGATCAGGGGTTCTTGGATATTTTGAGGGATTCCTCTGTTGTGTTTGCCAATAATTTCAAATTTGCTGAGAAGGACAATCGTGCCATACATGATGTTTGCCTAATTCAAGTACGAATTGATTCATGTTTATCGTCCAATTATCTTGGAATTGTTCAGATTCTTAGTCAGTTTTGCTCAGCAGGTGTAATTCTGATTACATCGTGCGAGCTAGCTGCGTCGAGACGGGATTCAAGCTCCGGATTACTAAAACGATTGGCCTCACTCGTTTTGGATTCAACTTTCGGATATAATGGCAAATCTACTTACACAGTTTATGTTGTTAAAAAAGAAATTATCAGTATTTCTTCAGCTTCTGACTCAGTATCTCAACAACCACTAAATCAGCTAGCAGCAGTTGTGCCCCCGCAGTTGCCAGGTTTCAACGAGCTGATTGCGACTACCAGCAAAAATCATCCGGTGACTGATGTGGCAGGACCTACAGCATTCAGTATTGCTTATCATCATGCGATGGCATGGAATGCCGCTTCAGTTGGACGATTGATACCTAGATCGCTCCGATGCAACGAGTGCTTCTGGCAGCAAAAGAAAGTTTACACTAAACAGCATTGTGTATTCTGCCGTATGGCATTATGCCATGATCATGCGGATGAAACCTGTAGCAGGTATCCAAAAACCCTGAAATACATCAAGTAACCCAAAATCAATACCGTAGTCACTCTATAAACACGCTTAGCATCCAAGTGATTTATTCAATTTTATT
>CAIUSQ010000226.1 GCA_903901905.1 uncultured Actinomycetes bacterium | reverse complement strand
TTTGCAGATTGCATTCCAAAAGAAACTCTATTCATACCTGCTGTTCTTAAGTTCTTTAAATCAACCGCGCTTACTGAATCTGGATTAGCTTCTGTTGTTATTTCAATATTTTCCGAGAAACCAAACTTCTCTCTTAATTCATCAAGTATGCGCGCTAAATCAACGGCTGGAAGTAATGTCGGGGTGCCTCCACCAAAAAAGATAGTCTCGATTGAGCGCAACTGATTTTTGTCATCGAAAAAAGCAAAAGCCTGATTAATCTCAATAATTGCTGCATCTACATAACCTTGTGAAACTTTGGCAACGCTAGCTTCGCCATCTTTTAATTCACTTGGTGTGTAAGTGTTGAAATCGCAATATCCACATCTTCTGATGCAATAAGGGATATGAATATAAAAAGATAACGGCTTTAAATGCTCTTTTTCCACTATTACTTCTTGGCCTTGGCTTTATCTACCTCTTCATTTGTCGAAAGGGCAGCAATAAATGCTTCTTGAGGAACTTCAACGCGGCCGACCATCTTCATGCGCTTCTTTCCTTCTTTTTGCTTTTCTAAAAGCTTGCGCTTACGGCTGATATCGCCACCGTAACATTTTGCTAAAACATCCTTGCGCATCGCGCGAATACTTTCGCGAGCAATGATTCTGGATCCAACAGCAGCCTGAATCGGGACTTCAAATTGCTGGCGAGGAATTAACTCTCTTAATTTTCCAGTCATCATTACACCGTATGCATATGCTTTATCACGGTGCACAATTGCACTGAATGCATCTACAGCCTCACCTTGCAACAAGATATCTACTTTTACAAGTTCACCTGGTGCTTCACCAATTGGTTCGTAATCAAGGGATGCATATCCGCGAGTCTTAGATTTCAAACTATCGAAGAAGTCAAAGACGATCTCGCCAAGTGGAAGGGTGTAACGAATCTCGACTCGGTCCTCAGACAAGTAATCCATTCCTTGCAAAACACCGCGTCTGGTTTGGCAAAGTTCCATGATTGCTCCGATGAATTCACTTGGAGCCAGAATAGTTGCCCGCACAATTGGTTCACGAACTTCATCAATCTTAGTCATCGGGAATTCACTTGGATTAGTAACTTTAACAATTGTTCCATCATCGAGAGTTAAGTTGTAAACAACATTTGGTGCAGTTGAGATTAGATCAAGTCCTGCTTCACGTTCTAACCGTTCGCGAACAATCTCCATATGTAGTAAGCCTAAGAATCCACATCTAAATCCAAATCCAAGGGCGGCAGAGGTTTCTGGTTCGAAAACTAATGCCGCATCATTTAGTTGTAACTTCTCAAGTGCTTCACGCAAAGTTGGATACTCAGAACTATCTAATGGATAGAGACCAGAAAAGACCATAGGGACTGGATCTTTGTATCCAGGAAGTTGAGTTGTTGCAGGACGTTGTGCATTTGTGATCGTGTCACCAACACGTGACTGACGAACATCTTTTACGCCGGTAATCAAATAACCAACTTCGCCAACACCAAGTCCGCCACTAGAGACTGGTTCAGGTGAAATAACACCAACTTCTAAAGCTTCATGCTTGATTCCAGTAGATAACATCTGGATCTGATCATGCGCCTTTAGATTTCCATCAACTACTCGCACGTAAGTCACAACACCACGATAAAGGTCATACACAGAATCAAAAATCAATGCACGCGCTGGTGCTTTTGGATCACCTTGAGGTGGAGGTACTTGACGCACAATCTGATCTAGGAGTTCTGCAACACCGGCGCCAGTTTTTCCTGATACGCGAAGGCAATCCTCGGGTTGGCACCCAATTAATCTGGCAAGTTCTTCGGCAAATTTTTCAGGTTGTGCTGCTGGTAAATCAATTTTATT
>CAIUSQ010000225.1 GCA_903901905.1 uncultured Actinomycetes bacterium | reverse complement strand
GTGAAGAGGAGGGAAAGATTGTTGACGGTTCGGGACTCACTGTTTCTCCTGGATTCATCGATCTTCATTCGCACTCAGATTTAGCTGTTATTACCGATAAAGAACATCTTTCAAAGGTTACACAAGGCGTAACTACGGAAGTAGTCGGTCAAGATGGCCTGAGTTATGTTCCGTCAAATGAAGAGACTTTAAGTATTCTTCGTGAACAACTTTACGGTTGGAATGGCGAGCCGGCAGGCCTATCTTGGAATTTTCGTTCAGTTGCGGATTATTTATCGATAGTTGATAGAGGTGCTCCGGTTAATGTTGCCTATTTAATTCCACATGGAAGCGTTCGAATGCTTGTTAGAGGAAATGTTGCAGGGCTAGCGAGCAAAGCGGAACTTAGCAAAATGTCAGAAATTGTTGAGCAAGGAATGCAGCAAGGTGCAGTTGGGTTATCTGCTGGCCTAACTTATACCCCTGCCATGTATGCCGATGATGCTGAAATAATTGAATTGTGTCGAGTAGTTGCGAAGTATTCTGGATTCTACGCACCTCATCATCGAAATTATGGTGCGCAATTTCTTACCGCAGTGGATGACTGCATAGAAATAGCAAGAGCATCTAAAGCAGCACTTCACTTGACGCATTGTCATATGAGTGCTCCGGTAAATCATGACAGAACAGATCTTTTGTTTGATCGCCTTTCTAGCGCTGAATCAGAAGGTATTGATGTCACTTTAGATAGTTATCCATATCTAGCTGGTTCTACTTATCTTCATGCAATGCTTCCATCTTGGATTCAAGATGGGGGTAATGACCAAATGAGGTCTCGCCTAGCGCAACCAGAAATGAGAGCAAAAGCAATTCACGAATTAACAGTTTCTGGTAGCGATGGAAATCAAGGCGGGACCATGAACTGGGAAATTATAAAAATTGCTGGTGTCCAAAGAGCTGAAAGTTTGAAACTAGTTGGCCTATCGATAGTGGAAGCAGCGAAAATATCTGGGAAGGATCCAGTAAATTTCTATCTAGATTTTCTTGTTGGCGAAGATTTTCGGGCCTCTTGCGTAATATTTGCGGGTCATGAGGGAAATATGCGATCGATTATGGCTCACCCCCGTCATATGGCAGGAAGCGACGGAATATTGATGGGCAATAGACCACATCCACGTGCGTATGGAACTTTTGCGCGCTATCTGGGGCACTATGCCCGCCAGGAAAAAGTTTTTTCAATGGAAGAAGCGGTTGCGCATATGACTGGTAGATCTGCCGCACGCCTTTCATTGAAAGACAGAGGTTTACTCAGAGCCGGATATAGAGCCGATTTGGTGCTCTTTGACGCAGAGAACGTTTTAGATCTTGCAACATACGAGTCTCCTCGAATTGCGGCACGAGGATTCGAATCAGTTTGGATTGATGGCATAAAAACTTTAAGCAAAGGTGAACGAACTTCTCGCCTTCCAGGAAAAGCTATTCGCTCTAACTCAAAGGCAAAATAACATATGACTGTGGAATCTTTGGATTTCTCAATTTCTGGCTTAATTTATGACGGTTTAGGAAATCCTCCTAAAGCAGGAACCATCGGAATTCACAATGGCTTAATAGTTTCAATTCTTTCAAGTGGCGATGATTCGATTAACGCTAAAAGGCACATCAATGCAGATGGGTTGGTCATCTCGCCTGGGTTTATTGATGTCCATACTCATTCCGATGTGAGTCTTTTTATTGACGGTCGAGGTCAGAGTAAAGTTTTTCAAGGCGTTACTACTGAAGTAACTGGTAACTGTTCGTTTTCGGCCTTTCCAATAGTCGAAAGCAAAAAACAGCAACAATCCGATTTTTTAGTAGGCATCGGAGATGATCAAATC
>CAIUSQ010000224.1 GCA_903901905.1 uncultured Actinomycetes bacterium | reverse complement strand
TTCGGCGACCTCGACATTCGCCGTCGAGGTAGACGACTTAGCTTTACGCGGGTGCGTCGTAGACCCACATACCGGACATGCTTCATCTTCCAGGAGGGTTGCCGCCAGTTGACCCGCTAGTTCCTTCGCGCGGAGATTTAACGCAGACTGGAGCTTCGCGTTTGCTTGTTCAAATCGGTGCAGTGCTGTTCTGAGCCCAGAATTTACTGCAATCAGTGTGCGCTTAGCACCACCGACGTCTGCCTTCTCACGGAGCTTCTCTAACTGAGAAACTGCGGAAGTAGCGGCGGCTAAACCCTTCACCTTGTTGCGTGCTGCTCCAAGATCGCGTTTTGCTTGAGCCGCTAAACGTTTCCGCTTCGCGTATTCTGCATGAAGTTTACGGAGCTCGCTCAATTGTTCACGTTGCTCGACGTCATTAGATTTGATCGCTTGACGTAAACTTGACAACTCCTTGTAGGCCTGATCACAATTACCTAAAGTACTTTGAAGTTTAGTAAGCTCACTTGATAGTTCCGCTGGCGATGATTTTTCAATGGCAGCGGTGAATGCTTTTGTCACATCAGCAGAAGTCTTGAGCTGAGTAGCGGCATTCTTGAGAGAAGCGCGTGCTGAAACCACAGACTTTTGAGCTTCAGCTAATTCTATTGCTAGTTTTTTCTGCGCGTTAGCTGCTTCGACAACCGGTACAGCACCATCGTGAGCCACGATTCGCTTCTTAAACATGTCAATTTGCTTTTTGGCGCCTGTTTGCTGCTCACGAAAGGTTTGCAACTGAGTAAACTTGTCGAACCGATCGGTATCAAGCTTTGCTTTTGTGTGGAGGCTTTTCGCGTTCATTAGCGCGTCGCGCCCGCTCTTGTCGAGGGCAAGAAGCTCTACTAGGCGTTCGGCGACGAATGCGACCGTGGCACTGATGTTTTCGTGCGGATCTGGGAGCGCCTCGAATACTGCGTTATTGTGGAGCGACTGAAAATTCGCATCGATGACAGCCCATTGTTCACGAACAGTTGCTTCATCGCGCCAAACTTCTGCTCTCAGTCGATCAGCCGTTTCGCGCAGCTCGTCTACTACTTTTCGATAGATTATTGTGCCAAAAATAGTTTGCAGGACTTTTTGCTTCTCGGAACCCGTCGCCATCAAGAATCGTTGAAACTTTCCCTGCGGCAAAAGGATAACTTGAAGAAACTCATCAACGTTCAGTCCAGTCACCGCACTGCATTTCTCAGAGACGGCTTTTGTGCCCGTCACGGTGTTTAGCTCTTCTCCTTTTAGGTTGAACTCGCGGAGCCACTGTTTGCTTGGAGGAATTGACGGCTTGCTAGGTGTGGCGAGTTCACGGTGAACAATGTATGTGCGACCGCCATGAGAGAACGTGAATTCAATTTCTGGCGGAAGATGGTCTTCATAGGCGCTGACTATGTCTGAAGCACGGTCGCTCGCGACCCTGCCGTAGAGTGCGTAAGCCATGGCGTCAAATAGAGTGGTTTTTCCCGCACCAGTCGGCCCAACAATGAGATAGAGTCCCTTGGGGTTTAGTTCGTTGAAGTTGATCTCTACGCGCCCAGGATAGGGGCCGATTCCGGAAAATGAGAGGCTTAGCGGCTTCATGAGCGATCTTTAGTGAGCGCGGATGCTATTGCGTCGTTAACAAATGTTTGTTCAAACGTGTCGAATCCATCCGGCCATGTTGCTCTCGTGTACTCATGAACAACTTCCTCTTCACTACGCTTAGATAGCCTCTGAAGGCGTTCCACATTGAGTTGTCCCTGCACCGTCAAAGAGTTCTGTGCTAATTCGAGGGCAAATGGGAAACGGGCGCGCACTCGTTCCATGACACCAACCTGAAAGTTAGGGTCCGTGATACGAACGCGGACGAAGGATTGTTCATGTTTTTTGAACTGACTCGATGAGAGGATGTTCTCTAAGGTATCTTCGATGGTGGCTACTGGACGACCAACGGTTGACGCTACGGTCTTTGAGGTGATACCCAGGCTGTCCGTGCTTACTATACGCACCGACTTCTCGTGGTCCTCCGAGAACGAATATGGCATAGGCGTTCCTGAGTAAACAATCCGGCCATTGCCTAATTCCTGTGGGCGGTGCAGGTGACCTAGGGCCACGTAGCCAAACCCGTCAAACAAATCCATTGGAACGGAACCGGTGCCACCAACTGTAAGGTTACGCTCGGAATCCGAAGTGGTTCCCCCCGTGACCCACGAGTGGCTCATCGCAATAGCGCGAGCTGGATTTCTTAACTGTCCAATCTTCTGTGCGACAACTGCGCGAAGAACTGATTCATGAGTTCGAATCGTGCCCACTTTATGCGAAACGCGCTCAGGATCTAAATAAGGTAAAGGCAAGATCTCAACTTCATCTCCATCCTTGCCGGTCACAATAACGGGCTTACCAATGTCTGCGATCTCTAGGCGTTCGGCGCGAATATGCAGCCCGCTTCCCGCCATAAAGCCAGCGCCAAAGTTCAGCCGCTCTGCCGAATCGTGGTTCCCGGTGATTAGTACGATTGATGCGCCGGCGTCTCGGATTCGGAAGAGGAAATCGTCCAAGAGCCTAATCGCATCCTCTTTCGGATTAGCGCGATCAAAAACATCCCCGGAAACTAATACGCAATCGATTGATTCCTGCCTAACAAGGTCAACAAACCAATCGCAGAAAATAGCCTGAAGTGGGAGCATGTCATAGCCAAGGAAACGCTTTCCAAAGTGCCAGTCTGATGTGTGGATGAGGCGCATTCCAGCAATTTAGAGCATTCCTCATGTATGTCAAGCATAAATCTGTGGTTTGGCTCGCACTTTGGTTGATTTCGGGGAAGATCTATAGGGGTCAGGCGCACTTCTTCCCCCGCACGGCAGTCAGGGAATCGAGCTGCTCGCCTGCGTAGTCTGCACGCTAAGATGACTAGATGAACAACCTCTTTCAGATGCCCATCGAATTCAACTCAAACCTCAAGTACTGGTGGGTGAACCAGAACAAGACGTTTGAGGAAGAGGTAGGTGGCGGCTACATGTGGTCACCCCAATTGAAGAAGAACGGCATGAAGAATCCGTTCTACGAGTTCATGCTTCAGGTACAACCGGGCGACATTGTCTTCTCCTATGCGCAGCAACAGATCAAGGCAGTAGGCATTGTCACGTCGCCTGCGTCACCGGCTGGCAATCCGTTTACGGAGCGAATTGGCGCTCTGTGGAACGAAGACGGATGGTATGTAGAGGTGGCCTTTGTAAAGCTTGAGAGCCAGGTGAGCCCAAAAGATTACTGGTCAACGCTTGCACCGCTGCTTGGTGAAAAATACACCCCTCTCACTACGGAGGGTCGAGGCAAGGAGTTCTACCTCACTGCACTCGAGCAGCCGTTCGCAGAAAGCCTGTTCGCCGTAGTGGAACAGCAGAACCCACCACTGTTAAGCGCCTTAAAGGCGATCGACCCTCAGACGGAGCTTGACTCCTGGACAGATCGTGAAGTTGCCGCGGCAATCGGTACAGAGATCCCGGAAACTGAACAAGTGCAGATTTCTAAGGCCCGGCGTGGGCAAGGGCTTTTCAAGGCGCGTGTTGCCAACCTCAATCCGATGTGTCGGGTGACTGGCGTCTCAGAGGGTCGCCTACTGCGCGCAAGCCACATTAAGCCGTGGAAAGATTCCGACAATAAGGAGCGACTCGATGGTGCGAATGGCCTACTTCTTTCGCCGCATATCGACTTACTCTTCGATAAGGGGCTCCTGACGTTCCTTCCCTCAGGAGAACTCAGGATTGCTGAGGCACTCCCTAAGTACGTCATCGACGCTTGGCACCTTAATGATGTGCGGGATTCAAAACCCTTCCGGAAAGAGCAGTGGGGCTACCTCGAACACCACAACAGCGTGATCTATCCTCAGGGCCAGGAGCGGTGGGCAAGGCCGCGCAAGGCATAGAAAGCCATAGCCCTCCCTCTGCCATGAAGCTGGCACGCTTCTGAAGGAGCCTCAGCGCGTACCATTACGGGGATACGGCGCACGTACCGCTAAAGGCAGCGCCAGGTAGGGGGCTTTTTGGCTCAAGAGTTACAGGGCAAGAGCAACGTCAGCTGGCTGGCGAGCTTTAATTGGGGTATTGCCGATGACGTCCTGCGCGACTTGTACGTCCGCGGGAAGTACCGCGATGTGATCCTGCCGATGGTTGTGATTCGCCGCCTCGATTCCGTGCTTGAGCCCACCAAAGAGGCCATCCTCGGCATGAAGGCCACCCTAGATGCAAAGAAGAAGGAAGACCCCACCAAGATCGGCTATGAGATCAGCTTCATCAGACATTTCGACAAGCCGCAGACATTGCGCGCGCTTGAGGAGATTAGCGTCCACATTCTCACAATTGAAAAAGAGGCAGAAAGCCTACATGGTGGCCTGCTGAAAAGTAGTCCTAGATGAAGGCCACCGAAGCCAAACTCCTGAGCTTCCTCCAAAAGTCGCCACAGTTTGTCATCCCCATTTACCAGCGCACATATTCATGGACCGATAAGCAGTGCCACCAACTCTGGGATGACATCTTGCGAGCAGGTGCAAGTGACAACATTTCAGTGCACTTCATCGGGTCTATTGTCTATGTAGAGCAAAGCCTTTCGCAAGTCTCGCACCAAGCACCACTACTCGTGATTGATGGCCAACAACGTCTAACCACAGTATCCTTGCTAATCGAAGCGCTTGCCCGCGCACTCGGTGACAGCGAGCCTGTTGAAGGATTTTCTGCAACCAAACTCCGCCACTACTACCTGACCAATCCGCCTGAAAGAGGCGAGCGCTACTTCAAGTTGCTTCTCTCGCAAACCGACAACGACACATTGAAATCGATCATCAAGAACACAGAGCAGCCAAAAGATCCTTCACTGCGCGTCACACAGAATTTCGACCTTTTTACAGAACTTCTTGTCAAGCAGAAGGGTGAACTAGAACAGGTATGTCGAGGACTCTCTAAGTTGGTGGTTGTAGATATTGCATTAAGTCGTGATCAAGATAATCCGCAACTTATTTTTGAGAGCATGAACTCCACCGGAAAAGAGTTGAGCCAGGCTGACCTGATTCGCAATTACATACTCATGGGTCTTGACCCCGAGCTCCAGACGCGACTGTACAACGAGTACTGGCGGCCGATGGAACTAGAGTTTGGTCAAGAGGCATACGGAACACAGTTCGACAGCTTTATGCGCCACTACCTCACTGTGCGAACTAGTGAAATCCCACGCGAGCGCGAAGTTTATGAGACGTTCAAAGAATACTCGCGCACCATGCCTGTGCAAAGCGCAGGTATTGAAGCCTTAGTCCAGGAAATCCGCGCCTTTGCGCGCTACTACTGTGCAATCGCGCTCAATCGTGAGCAAGATCCAACACTCAGCCTAGCGTTCCACGATTTGAAGGAGCTAAAGGTTTACGTAGCGTATCCATTCATGCTGGAGCTATATCACGACTACAGCACCGGGTTGCTAAGCGCGACTGACTTTGCGAGCGCTGTTCGTTTGATCGAGGCGTATGTGTTCAGGCGATCTGTTTGTGAAATCCCTACGAATTCGCTGAACCTTACCTTTGCGACTTTTGGCAAGGCACTAAAGAAAGACCGTTACCTTGAGAGTATACAAGCCCATTTCTTGACGCTTCCGTCATATCGTCGTTTCCCAGGCGATGATGAGTTCAAGCATGACCTGTGTGCCCGTGACGTGTACAACTTCCGCAACAGCAGGTATTTGCTCCGACGCTTGGAAAACTTTGGCCGCAAAGAGCAAGTGCATGTTGATGAATACACCATTGAGCACATCTTGCCGCAGAATCCCGAACTTTCAACCTCATGGCAGCACGCTCTCGGCTCAGATTGGAAGCAGGTACAGCAACAGTGGCTGCACACCATCGGGAACCTAACGCTGACCGGGTACAACGCTGAGTACAGTGATCGCCCCTTCATCGAAAAGCGCGATATGACTGGTGGATTCAGCGAAAGCCCCCTCAGGCTCAATGCCGGGCTGGGGCAACTTGCACGATGGGACCAATCCGCCATTCAAGAGCGCGCAAACCGACTCGCCGATCAGGCGCTAACTGTTTGGGCTACGCCCCAACTTGACGCGCCAACACTCAATTCTTACCGGAAGGTGAAGCCAGACGCTGTTAGCAAGTACACAATTGAGGACCATCCGCACTTGCTCTCCACTAGTATTCGGCCGCTGTTTGAGGCGTTTCGCAAAGAGGTACTCACTCTTGACCCGTGTGTTACTGAAGAGTTCAAGAAGCTGTACATAGCCTATAAGGCCGAAACGAACTTTGTGGACGTGGTTCCGCAGGCAAAGCGGCTTTATCTGAGCCTGAACATGCCATTTATGGAGTTGAGTGACCCGAAGGGCATCTGTCGTGATGTGTCCACAATGGGGCGTTGGGGGAACGGTGATGTTGAGGTTGGGATCAGAGCGATTGATGAACTGCCATATGTCATGGGCCTTGTGCGCCAGTCATTTGAGCGGCAGATGGGTGACGGAGGTCAGACATGATTGACGTCCGTCAGTATTCATGTCACAGCCATTCGAAGCGAGTTGTATGGACGCCATGAATAAGAAGAGGCGCCGCGGGTAGCGTTAGGCAGCGCCTGGTGTGGTGCCACGCAGTTGACACGGCCCCGAGTGGTAATGGTCAACTGCAAACCAGGTGCTAGAATAGCAACTCAAAAGCCAACAAGCGAAAGGTAGATTAATTATGCGATTCATGTCAGAGGTAGAAAGTTTGGTGAGTAAGTGCCAGTAAAGAAGACACCATCTAATTCGCCTAAAGCCGCAAAGGCAATTTCAACAACTAAAGGCACTGAGAAGAATGAATCGAAAACAAATACTGAAAAACCTCATAAGGTATCGAGAGTGGATGCGCCGAGACCAAAGATTACTGAAGAGTCAGCAGAAAAGTTGAGCAAGCAAGAGCTTGAAGCTGAGAAGGAATTGAAGCGAGCTGAGAAGCTCGCAAGCGAAATAAAGATTGATGCTGCTTTTGCAGATAATGCTCATGCACCGACTACGCACATGATCCTAAACAAGGACAACAAGAGCATTCCGGAAGTAGCTGATGAAAGTGTTCACTTGGCAGTAACATCTCCGCCATATTTTAATGCCCGTGAATATTCCACTTGGGCAACTGTCGATGATTACATCGATGATATGACTAAATCCTTTGCTGAAGTCTTTCGAGTACTTAAGCCAGGTAGGAAGTTTTGCTTGAATATTTCTGACTTACCTGAGAAGGGAGAGTCGGGAGTTAGATGGATTCCACTTGGACCATATTTGTTACTCGCAGCATTAAAAGTGGGATTTGAGTTAGTAGATAGAGTGTTTTGGTATAAGACTCCAATTAAAGGCTTCCAATACGGCTCACTTCCATTTCCACCATCACCTTTAATTTGCGACAGCATGGAATACGTTTACATTTTAAGAAAACCCAATAAGGGTAAAGTTTCGTATGAGCATGTGTCGCCATTGCAAAAAGAAGCTTCAAGATTGAAACGTGAAATCTATGCAGAGTACACAAAACAGATATGGACTCTTCGTAGAGTAAGACTGAATGGAAATGAGCAAGGACATATCGCCCCATTCCCTTACGACATACCTGAAAGATGTGTAAGGCTCTATTCGTTTGTGGGAGAAACAGTTCTTGATCCATTCGCAGGTAGTGGAACTACCGCTCAGGCTGCAATTCGAAACCGTAGAAATTCTGTAATGGTGGAGCAAGAAAAGACTTACATCAAATTAATGCAGAACAAGCTAGAAGGTACTAGGGAAGGTGACCAACTATTCCCAATTCGACCTTTTGGCAATTTTGAGGTCAAATCTCAATGAGTAAAGGGTTCATATCGTCAGTTTGGGATTTCTCTGAAGTTGGTAGCACTGAGTCTGGCTATTTAACTCATGACTTTCTTCGTTGGTATGGAAAGTTAATCCCGCAATTAGTATCTAAATTGATTGCAATGTATTCAAACGAAGGAGATACCGTTTTCGCTAACTTCAGTGGAAGTGGAACAGTTGTACTTGAGGCTCATTTGGCCAATAGAAATGCCATTGGCATTGATGCGAATCCTTTAGCGGTACTTCTTTCTCGAGTTAAATCCTCACCCGCATCGTTCAAGCCTGAAGGAATCATTAAGCAGCTCGACTCAAACCTACCTAAATCTACTTCACGCAAATACTCATCAAACGAATTTCTTCAGAAATGGTTCACAAAAGAGGCATACGAAGATTTGGATAAGTACCACCAAGCGATTCAAGATCTTAGCGATGCAAAACTACGAGACACATTAATGCTTGCTTTGGCATCTATAGTAAAGAAAGTTTCCAGAGTTGATTCTCGTTGCGTCAATCATATTGTAGTCGATTCTAACAAAAAAGAATCTCATGTTAGGTCGTCGCTTTTGGGAAAACTAGAGGATTTATCTGCCGATATTGATAACTTGATTGAAAAGAAATCAAAGGCGAAAGTTTCGATTAAGCCTGGGGATGCCCGAAATTTAGAACTTCCAAATGAATCCGTAGATTTGATTATTTCTCATCCTCCATATTTAGGAGCCATCGACTACACAAATATTATGCAATTAGAGAACTTAATTTTAGGCAATGACAATAAGTTAATCGATGCCAAAGACATATCTACGACAAGTATGAAGAACTACTTAACTTCAATGCAAGACGTATTCACTGAAATGTACAGAGTTCTGAAGCCAGGCAAATACATGGCTGTAATTATTGGGGACAATCGGAAAGATGGAAAGATTCAGCCTACCTTTTCTTACTTCATCCAAGACGCAACTAATCGTCTGAATTTAGAACTAAAAGACATATTCATTTGGGTTACTAAAGGCAAAGCTGGAATGAATGTAGCTCGACACGGCAATTTCATTGACCACAATTACATTCTAATCTTCAAGAAGAGCTAGTATCGAAGAATCCCAAGTGTTTGCTGGGAATAGTTGTGCGCTAAACGCATCTTCATAAGAAGATTGTGCCTTCAATATTGATATATCTATTTCCTCCGACACTACGACTGATATATATCCTAAATTGTTAATTGAATGGTTTTTTCCCACGTAGGCCAGTGCAAAAATGTATTCTAAGCTCTTTGGCAATGCTATTGAGTTTGCTGTGCATACTCTTCTAATTAAGGTTGTCAGAATCTCCATTTTCTCAACATTGCTGGATAACCTCGTCAATTTGTCCGCATCAGATGCATCAAAGCCTGGTTTACATTCAACAATTAAAACAAGGTTTTTCTTCACCGCAATTACGTCAGGTGATTCACTGCCAGTTTGACCTCTATATGCGCCATCTTTGCCGGGATTTGGTATTGTGAAAGTCCCCTGCGAACCTGGCGGATTGTACGCAATAACATCCCACTTCTTCTTAAGCAATAGGTTCTTTACTGCATAGGTAATTGAATATTCTCTAACGTCTTGGGACATAGGTTCCACCATCTTCGAAGATAACTAAGTCAGGCACTTCTCCATAAATTCTTTGCTGCTTCCTTTCTGAGTAAGGACAGAATCCTTCGAAATGAAGCTTTGCTACGGACAAGGAGCTAGGAGCAATGAATGGGCAATTGTTCTTATCGTGCAAGTCGTTTATCAGAGTAGGCGCATTCTTGGTTTTGGATGGAACTTTATTCGCCTGCAAGACAAGATTTCTAATTCTTGTGCCATTGAGGTCCCTACAAAACAGCATGTCAAAGGCACAAACTTTGCCTGCATATGGGTCGGTCCTAAATGAGGAGGATGCGCTTTTTAAGCCTTGCGGCGTATAAAAGAACGATTCGATTCTTTTATCAAGTTGCTTCACCAAATCAGTTGTTAACTCTTTCTCAAATCTACTTACTATTTCGGCTGTCTTCAAGATTTCTCCTGATGTGAGGTCGTAGTTATTTCCATTTGGATTGTAATTTTGTGCGCTAGCTTGCGTGTTCATATGAGCTTCAATTAGAGAAGCGCTGCTTTGGTTTTGTACTATACCATTGACCAATTTGACTAGCAGCGCAATGTCCTTTTCAATCCTCGGAGCTGTTGGATGGTTCTTGTCATATTTCAAATAACCATCTTGCTCTGGCCACATTAGCAAAAGCGTTGGAGTTTTAGTTATTGAAGTAGTCTTTAAGAATAGATGGTAGATAAGTGGATTTGCCCGATAGATAGTTGGCATGTACGAATCCTTCTGACCTTTTTCTAACTTTTCTTTCTTCTCAGGAATAATCAATATGGAAGGAATACCTAGCCAGGCAGAGCCATAAATCCTTGTGAATCTTTGCAGAGGGTGGTCGTGTTGGGGTGTATGCGTCATAAACTCAATGACTAATTCAACCTTTGGCTTCGACGTTGCGTCATTCTTTAAAAGAATTATGTCAGGTGTTTCGTACTTAATACTTGGCAGGATTGAGAGGTCAGTGTCGAGCTTAAAATGTTTTAAGAGGTCACCTGGGCTATTTGTCTTTGGAATTTGTTTCAGCACAACATCTTTGGCGCTAAGAGCGGTGTTAAGGTACAACCAATGAGCAAGGTCGAAATCATTGTCATGCCAGATTTCGAACATGCCTACCTCCCATTTGTATGTGAATGCTGATAACAACAATCGGATTTGATGCGGAGAACCAGTCCAACTGATTTAGGCATCTTCTAGGGAATTCATAGCGTTCTTTTGCATCCCCATAACGTCTGTCATTCCTTGATTCAAGAACAATAAATGTCACGCCAACCCAACCTTCTCCTTCACCTCACGCATCGTCTCGGTGACGATGGGCAAGAGGCGGGCGGCACCGTCGCCGAGGATGTTGTCGACTTCATGAGGCAAGGCGAGGAGCTCGTTGTAGCGCTCGCGGGCGGGGGCGTAGTGGGCGATCAGGCGCTCGGCGAGCAGGCGCTTCATGTCGGCGCAGCCGGTGAGGGCGGCGCGCTCGTTCTGCCAGAGCTCTTCGTAGTTGGCGCTCACCAGCTTGTGCAGCTGGCAGACGTTGCAGGCCTCGGGGTGCCCAGGGTCGCTCTTGAGTGGGCGCTTG
>CAIUSQ010000223.1 GCA_903901905.1 uncultured Actinomycetes bacterium | reverse complement strand
GGTCATGTTGCTGAAAGTGAGCATGATGAAGCAGATTTTGTGGTCAGAGAAATTGGCCGACTTCGTGGTTTAGGAAAATCTAATCCTGGTGATACCGCTATTTTTTATCGCACTAACGCGCAATCTCGTGTTTTTGAAGAGGTTTTTATGCGGGTTGGTATTCCATACAAAGTTGTGGGTGGGGTTAGATTTTATGAGCGCAAAGAGATAAAAGATTTTCTGGCCTATCTTCGAGTAATCGTTAATCCAAATGATGAGGTTTCGATGCGAAGAATAATTAATACGCCAAAGCGGGGAATTGGCGATCGCGCACTTGATCAGATTGATCTTTATTCACAAGCAAATAACTTAACATTTTGGCAATCACTTTGTGAGGTGGAAAAAAATAGTGAGTTAGCACAACGATCTTCAGTATCACTAATTGAATTTGTTAAATTAATTCAATCACTTCAAACTTTGGTCGAGGCAAAAACTCGGCCTTCTGTTATTGCCCAAGCGGTTCTGGAGCAATCTGGATTGTTAACAGAATTAAGTCAGAGCAAAGATCCACAAGATGAGGTGAGAGTTGAAAACTTAGAGGAATTAATTGCAGTAGCAACTGAGTATGAAGAGGGTGAAGTAGAAGAAGGAGAAGAGATTTCATTAGTAGGATTTTTAGAAGATGTATCTCTTGTTGCAGATGCTGATCAAATACCAGATGGTGAAGATCATGGCGGAGTAGTAACAATGATGACACTTCATACCGCCAAGGGACTTGAGTTCCCAACTGTTTTCTTAACAGGAATGGAGGAAGGAATATTTCCCCACTCTAGAACTCTCGGTGACCCAGAGGAGTTACAAGAAGAACGTCGCCTTGCATATGTTGGTCTAACTAGAGCAAGAGAGAACTTGTTTATAACTAGAGCTGAGTATCGCTCTTCCTGGGGTGCACCAAATTACAACGCACCATCTAGGTTCTTAAGTGAGATTCCAGATTCGGTAATTGAATGGAACCAAGCGCAAGAAAGAATGCCAACTATTAAAACTTCAATTCGGCAAACATTTGCGCCAGCAAAGGCAACTGGAAAAATTAGTAGCACCATGCAACTTGAAGTGGGTGAACGGGTATCCCATGACACTTTTGGATTAGGAACTGTGATTGCCGTGACTGGTGAAGGAGATCGAGCAGAGGCAACCATTAATTTTGGCTCATTTGGTGAGAAGCGACTACTACTGCGCTATGCACCAGTTGAGAAATTATAAATTTACTCACTTTCTCATTACTATTACCACCTTACACCGCAAAATTTGATCGGGGATAATTAGTGGATCTTTTTGAGTATCAAGCACGCGATCTATTTGAGTCCCATCAAATTCCAGTTTTAGCTGGTGCAGTTGCTACTACTCCAGAAGAAGCACACGCAGCCGCTGCAAAAATTGGTGGCAAGGTTGTTGTTAAAGCCCAAGTAAAAGTTGGTGGCAGAGGAAAAGCAGGCGGCGTAAAGCTTGCTGAAAATGCTGATGATGCTAAAGAAAAAGCAAAAGCAATTTTAGGTATGGATATTAAAGGCCACGCAGTCAACAAAGTAATGATTGCCCAAGCAGCACCTATTGAATCTGAGTACTACTTAGCAATTTT
>CAIUSQ010000222.1 GCA_903901905.1 uncultured Actinomycetes bacterium | reverse complement strand
GTGAGGCCAAAAAGATTTCATATGAAGCTGCAAGAGATGAACTTGCCGAAGTTGTTGAATCACTTGAAGCAGGTAGCGCGACCTTGGAAGAATCCCTAAAACTGTGGGAGCGAGGCGAAGAGTTGGCCAAGATCTGTCAGGAGTGGCTAGATGGTGCCAAAAAGAAGTTAGATGCGGCTAAGCCATAAATGCCTCAATTTACTTACACTGAACTTTTACCGTTAGGGCCAGATACAACTAAGTACCGCCTTGTCAGCAAAGAGGGCGTGAGTGTAATCAAACTCGGCGACAAAGAGTTTCTTCAAGTTGAACCATCTGCACTAGAAAAGTTAACTGCCGAGGCAATTCACGATATTTCACATTATCTACGTTCAGATCACCTTGCACAGTTAGAAAATATTGTTAAAGACCCAGAGAGTTCACCCAATGATCGCTTTGTAGCTATTGATCTGTTAAAAAATGCAAACATCGCAGCAGGTGGAGTTCTACCAATGTGCCAAGACACAGGTACAGCACTTGTCATGGGTAAGAAAGGTCAATTTGTCTTAACAACAAGTAAAGATGAAGTTGCTATTTCACAAGGAATTTATGATGCATTTACTCAACTAAACCTTAGATATTCTCAGATGGCACCTGTTACAACATGGGAAGAAAAAAACACCGGCAATAATCTGCCAGCACAGATAGAGATTTATTCAGATAGCGATCACCCAGATGAGTACAACTTGCTTTATATAGCCAAGGGTGGCGGAAGTGCCAACAAATCTTTCTTGTATCAAGAAACTAAAGCAGTTTTAAATCCTGAATCATTTATGATATGGCTAGATGAAAAACTTCGCTCAATTGGCACTGCGGCATGTCCGCCGTATCACCTTGCAATAGTCATCGGTGGCACAAGTGCTGAGCACACAGTTAAAACAGCCAAATTAGCAAGTACAAAGTATCTGGATTCACTTCCAACTTCCGGAGATGCTGCAACTGGGCATGGTTTTAGAGATAAAGAACTTGAAGTCAAGGTTTTGGAATTAACTAGAACACTTGGAATCGGCGCTCAGTTTGGTGGCAAATACTTTTGTCACGACGTTCGTGTTGTTCGACTTCCACGACATGGTGCCTCACTTCCTATTGCAATAGCTGTTTCATGCTCTGCAGATCGCCAGGCAAAAGCCAAGATCACCAAAGATGGAATTTTTCTAGAAGAGTTAGAGCGCGATCCTGCTCACTTTCTGCCAGAGACAACTGATGCTCATCTAGATGATGCTTTTGTAGCTATTGATTTAAATCAACCAATGGAAGCCATACGGGCTGAGCTTTCTAAGCATCCAGTAAAAACTCGAGTGTCATTAACTGGAACTATGGTTGTTGCCAGAGATTTAGCGCATGCAAAGATTAAAGAGATGATCGATGCAGGAAAGCCCATGCCTGAATATTTAAAGAAATACGCTGTTTATTACGCTGGTCCTGCAAAGACTCCAGCAGGTTATGCATCTGGATCATTTGGCCCAACAACAGCAGGGCGCATGGACTCATACGTAGATTATTTCCAATCACTTGGTGGCTCTATGGTCATGCTTGCAAAAGGTAATCGTTCAAAAGCTGTAACAAATGCATGTAAGACACATGGTGGCTTTTATCTGGGATCTATCGGTGGACCTGCTGCTCGTCTTGCACAAGACTGTATTAAGAAAGTAGAAGTTTTAGATTTTGAAGAGTTGGGTATGGAGGCTGTTTGGAAAATCGATGTTGTAGATTTTCCAGCATTCATTGTTGTTGACGATAAGGGACAGGATTTTTATGCCGAGACTTCCGTGCCTTTGAAGATTAGTACTAGACCAGAGATTTAATTAATACCAGTTGCTTCGCTTGTGTTTTGACAAAGCTTTACATGGAGTCTCATACCGAATACTGATATAGCGAAGTCCCCAACGAATCTGAGTCACCGGATTTGTTCGCCAATCTGTTGAGACAACATCCATTTTATTGGCAGGTAGTGCTTGAGCAATTCCATGTGCTCCAGATCTTTTGTTGTGAGCTTTGTAGCGCCAGTTACTTTCCTCAATCCACAGTTTTTCTAGGCATTGGTACTGGACTTCCTTAAAGCCATATTCGTTGAAAAGGATGTCCTTAGCAACTTTTTTTGCACCATCGGGCGAGCGCGCTAATTCAACTTGAATATTTGCTGCCGAAACTAAGGCTAAATCTTTGGAAAATATTGCTCCAGCAATCGTGGTGAAACTCTCGCCCAGAAAAGAAGACTCGGCACCTGGATCGATTGCAACCACAGATTTTGAGGCCTCAGAGCCCACAATTGAATTCTCCGTCGCATTTGCTTTGGGCAAAAAAGTGATAGCCAACAAAAGCGCACCGATAATCGTCCAGGCGACCACAGCTTTTTTCGTGAACATTCCTGCAATAGCCGTTATCGAACCCATCTCTGGTACTCCCTTCTGACTCATCACCAAGGACTAGATCCCTAATCCTTTGGCCCTCACCCTTGCCGATCCTTACTCTGGTCCCATGGCCAATTAGCCTCAAAAGAGGCTTCATGAACTACGGGGATATGGCTATCGTGCGCCAGGAATGCGCCTTGGGCAAATCAAAGCCCGCTAAAGTCGCAAATTCACAGGTAGAGTTTTTATTGTGGATGGGTAAAACCGCAGGTCAGTTAGGGTAATGTCCGAAATGCACCAAATGTGACTGTGAGATTGAATTTCAGGCAGTTAATTTGAAATAGGGCCTTCTAGAAGCTCGGTGACTAGGGCAGCGATCGGCGAGCGCTCGCTCCTGGTCAAAGTTACGTGGGCAAAGAGTGGGTGGCCCTTCAATGTCTCGACCACTGCCACAACTCCGTCATGACGACCGACCCGCAAGTTGTCTCTTTGGGCAATATCGTGGGTCAGCACCACCCTGGATGCCGTTCCAATTCTGGAAAGCACGGTTAACAAAACACCGCGCTCTAGGGATTGGGCCTCATCAACGATGACAAAAGAGTCATGAAGTGATCGGCCTCGAATATGGGTCAGTGGCAAAACCTCAATGAGGCCTCGGTCGATAATCTCATCGATAACCGCCTGGCTAACTAGAGCGCCTAAAGTGTCAAAGACGGCCTGAGCCCATGGCGACATCTTTTCACCCTCTGATCCTGGCAAGTATCCCAACTCTTGGCCGCCGACTGGGTAGAGCGGGCGAAAGATAACCACTTTCTTGTGGAGACGTTTTTCCATTACCGCTTCTAAACCGGCGCACAATGCCAACGCTGATTTTCCAGTACCTGCCCGCCCGCCAAGGGAGACGATGCCAATTGATTCGTCAAGCAAAATATCTAAGGCAATTCTTTGTTCAGCGCTTCGACCATGTAATCCAAAAGCTTGTCGATCTCCTCTTACTAACCTTAATTGCTTATCGGAGGTGACACGGGCTAAGGCGCTGCTCTTTTGGGAATGCAAAACAATTCCGGTGTGAACAGGAAGTTGATGTGCTGCTTCATGATCTGCCAGTTCGCGTGAATAGAGGTCATCGATTACAGAGGAGTCAACATGTAACTCTTCAATCCCAGTCCAACCACTATTTGAAACAAGTTCTGCTAAATACTCTTGCGCCTCTACTCCCACCGATGATGCTTTAACGCGAAGTGGTAAATCTTTTGATACAAGTACTACGTCTTTGCCATCTGACATAAGGTTTTTTGCAATGGCAAGAATTCGAGTGTCATTGGTTCCATCGCGCAAGAAGCCATTGGGTAGAGTCGAAAGATCTGTGTGATTGAGCTCGACAGATAACGTGCCACCTTCTGGTGTAATAGTGAGCGGTTTATCTAATCGACCATGAGTTATTCGTAAATCATCTAATGCACGAAGGGCAGCTCTGGCAAAGTAGCCCAGCTCTGGATGATCTCTTTTAGTCTCAAGCTCGCCGATAACGGCAATCGGAATGATCACTTCATGTTCGGCAAATTTAAGCAGGGCCCCTGGGTCTGCAAGCAAAACGCTAGTATCCAAAACAAAGGTTTTTCGACCTTTTTCGACCTTAGCAGCCAATGCCTACTCCTACATTTAATTGTGTTGGGGGGCTTTCTTCGGATAGTAAAAAGGTAGAACCAATTGGCTATTAATTTGTGCAGACACGCTAGAGGCTAAAGTGAAATTTGAACTCTATTTTTATGAACCAAAACGTCGTTGTCTTACAGAGTAAGAACGCAAGGCTCGAAGAAAATCCACCCTACGAAAATCAGGCCAATACGCTTCACAAAAGTAGTACTCAGATGAAGCGCTTTGCCATAGTAAAAAACCACCTAGGCGTTGTTCCCCTGATGTGCGAATCAAGAGCTCTGGATCTGGTTGACCGGCTGTATACAAAAACTTTGAAATATCTTCTGTTGTCAGGTTTGTTGCAGCATCGGCAAGTGAGCGCCCTGCATTTGCTTCTTGGCTCATGTAGTTTTTGACGGCGTCAACAATTTCGCGTCGCCCGCCATAACTAATAGCAACATTTACCTCTACCCCGTCCTTTCGGATGGGTTTCAGGGCGTTAAGTTTTTCCTGGAGCCAGGCTGGAAGTAAATCCATGGCCCCTACAGCTTTGATATTCCAGCGGCCCGTGGCTGCCAACTCATCAACTGTTTCACCAATGATCTTTAGCAGAGCGTCTATTTCTTCTTGCGAACGCTTGAAGTTATCGGTTGAAAGCAACCACAAAGTAACAACTTTAACTTGGGCATCTTCACACCAACCCAAGAACTCAATAATTTTTCCAGCGCCAGCTTTATGCCCATGTGGATCATGTGCAGTTGGATTTGATTTAGCCCATCTTCTATTCCCATCCAAAATCACACCAACGTGATGGGGGGTTTTTGAAAAATCTAGAGACCGAACTAAGCGCCGTTCATAAAGCGGATAGAGCAGTGATTTAATTACCTTACGAATACTGACGAACAACTCTGCGCTCCGCAGCAAATGAGGCAATTGGAAGTGTGCCTGCAAGAATTAACCACACAGTTTTTTTGAGTGACCAACGAGCCTTTGTCGCAAATTGGAGAGCAGTTAAAACATAGACCGCATAGATCCATCCATGAACAAATGGAATCCAGGCAACCATAGATTTCCAATCATCATTATTAAGAAGGTAGGCAACTGGTAAATCCACAAACCATAAAAGCAAAGACATTACGCCTGCGATTATTGCCATAACCCTAAACCGCTTCAATGCACCGCTCATGTGCTTACTCTACGACGATAAAAGGGTAGAAAGACAACTACGGCCGCCATAAGCCACCAGATGACCACGTAAGAAAGATGCTGCCAGTAAAAGCCAGGGATTCGAGACTGCAATTTCTCGGGCACAACCCTGGTCCGTTCAAGTGATTCGGTTCGAGTAGCTTCAGAGGTTGCGACGATATATCCATCAAAGAGATCAAGGTCAGTTAGGGAAACTACAACTGCGCTGTCTAACCGTGATATCTCTCCGGGTACGTTTCTGGCGCGATCACCATCTTGGCTAGCAACAAGTAAACCTTCTATTTGAATATCCATCGATTGCTGAATATCAGGATTTAATAATCTTTCAGACCAAAGTCCGCGCACCACCAAGATTGCAGAACTATCTCCGATCTGTAAAAGCGCAGACTCCCAATCTTGAATTACTCCATTTCCATCTTTTTGATTAGCAGCTTTAAAATTTGCAATGTATTTACCAGTTATGGAAACTGTTCGATTTAAAGCTGATGGGGGAATTGCCTGTCGAGGGCTAGTAATTGATTCAAGTGGAACGACATTGGTATCAACTACTAAAGCTACTTTTAAAGATTCCTTTAAATCTGCAGCACGTTGTAATTGCCACAAACCTAAGGAGACAAAAAGTGCAGTAATGAGTAAAACTGCAACCGTTTGTCCAAGTTTGGTAAGAAAACTACTCTTTTGAGTCATCGCTTCGATTAACACCCATGAAGCGCTTATAGAAACTACGCAACAGGAATGCGACGGCAATCACCAGCAGGCCAACTGTCAGAGAACCTGCTGAGCCCATAAATACTTCTTCTTCCATGAGATAATCATGTCATGCAATCGCAAAGCCCGTTTGATTACGATGACCGTTACGGCATTAAAAAAGGTCGCAGTTGGGTTGGTTTTGCAGTTTTCATCGCAATCGCTGGTATCGGATGGGTCACATGGGCAGGCCTTCACCATTCAAATCCTGCAATTCGAGTTCAATTGATTTCATTTACTGTCACTAGTGATCGCGAAACATCAGTTCGCTACTCAGTAGATAGAAATGGTGTTGATGGTCCAGTGATTTGCACATTAATCGCTAGGGATTATTACAAGAATATTGTTGGTCAATTAGATGAAGAGATTGCCACCGGAGAAGGAAAAGTGGAGTTAACTACTGCAGTAGCCACACGCATAGAGGCCGTTAATGCCGATATGCAGGGTTGTCGCCCTAAGTAAGTAAGC
>CAIUSQ010000221.1 GCA_903901905.1 uncultured Actinomycetes bacterium | reverse complement strand
GTTGAGCATTTTGTCGAAATCCAGTCTTAAATCCAAAGTCCATTGAAGCACTGATAATCCAAAGGTTGCTTAAACCAACAGTGGCGTGCCTCCCTTTGGTCACAGCACTCAACTGCGCGTGTTCGTAGATCCGGACTTGTTGCAGTACGACGAAGTATGGGCTGCAGCAGGAACGTGGAACGACAACTTTGGTGCTGCACCTGCGGACATCGTGCGTGTCGCTGGTGGTGTAGTCACAGATCTAAAGCGCGGCTGATCACTCGTTTCATTTCTATTTCACACCAAGTTTTGATTTAAGTTCAGCTTCGGTCATTCCCAATTTCTTTGCAGCAGATGCGAAATCAGGTGGCATAGTCAGCCCGAATGCATCTTTCAGTTCTGCTTCCGTGATACCTAATTTCTTTGCAGCAGCAGCAGTATCGATCGCCGGACCACCTTGCCCGCCGGGGCCTTCATCCACGGCTAGTGGATCCACAGCAGTATCACCCTTGACGCATTTGACAACCATATTTTTCTCAGCAGATTGGGCGTAATAGTGGTAGCCGTCTTTTGCTGTTGTTCGACCATTGCACTCATCAAGCTTGATTGTGCTTTTTGAACTGAGAGGGGCAAATACCGCAACGCCATCCATCGCATAGCCCATAATCTTTGTTTCCGCATCCGGATTGTCAATATGTGAGTCGTATTCAACTCCGTCGCATCCGGTGTACGCATGTAAGTGATATCCGGCAGTCGGATTGAAATGTCCACCGCAATCATCAAATGCAGCGATTGTGTAGGCGCCCAAAATTGCATCAACTGGAGCAGATGCAGAGATCACTAAACCATTAATCGTGACGCCCAAATTTCCACGTGGAGATGATGAGGAGCTTGCCAAAACTGGTTTTACTGGAACAAGTATCGAAGTTGGAACTGGCTTAGTGGTTTCGGTCCACTCCCACGTTCCTTCTACACAATGATATTTGTAGGCCTCTTGAACATCTGGCCGAGCTGCGCCTTGGAATGCTTCTTTGGTATCCGTGACTGCAACCTTGCCGGAATCGTCGTAGAGCTTCCACTTAACGTCTTTATAGATCGTCGACAGATCGAGAATGAATTGTCCATCTGCGTTGTAAATCTTTTCACCGTCTAGCCAAATTCCAGCCTCTTCGGCAGATGAACTAGTTGTCTCTGGACAGAAAGGACCAATCTTTGTGTCGACAGGAGAGCCCATTACCTCAATGCGATAACAAACTGTCTCATCACCATTAGACAATGTGCAGTCCTCGGTTGTGATCTCTTTTGTTAGGGAGCCTTCTAGAAAGTTTGTGGCTACAACTCCTGGTGCTCCTAGATCAGAAACAGAATCTGACACAACAGAATTTGAAGAAGTTCCAGAGCATGCAGCAAAAATGAGGGCCGAGCACGTTAGGACAAGAATGCTTTTGAAAAGTGAAGATTTTGACCTGTTAGTCATGGTGATGCTCCTGTGCGTATTTGGTTTCTCAATATAACTTACCTAGGTAAATAAACAGTAAGATAAGTGACAAATATGAAGAATCTAGAAAAAAAGGACAAACAGCAAGTGATCCCTAAACCTTCGGGGGCTCAGCTCGCAAGAATGCCGAAAAATGCTGCAGCATTATTTGTGGCAGCAAGCGTCGGCAGATTGAGCAAGCTTTACCCTCATTGGTTGCTGCTCAATATCGAGACGCCTCATGGAATTCCAAGTTCGCGGCTCATTGTCTTATGGCAACTGCAGGCTTATCGCTTACTGACTATGGGCCAAATCGCCAACGCGATTGACTTAACACCTCGTGGTGTGACCAGGATCGTAGATGGTCTTGAATCAGACGGATTCGTAAAGCGCACCTATTCCAAACTGGACAAGCGCGTGCGAACGGTTGAAATTACTCCAAAAGGAGATGAATTTCTAAGATCGGCGTCTCCCGACATTCAAGAGAAGATTTCAGATTTGTTTGATGTCCTGAGTAAAGGTGAGTCAATTGAGCTTGTTCGAATTCTTGAGAAACTCACCGATCACATGAAGGCAGAGATTGATAAATAGGTGAGTTGCCTAAACCAATAGCGGTGTGCCTCCCTTTGGTCACAGCACACAGTTGCGTGTGTTCGTGGACCCGGACTTGTTGCAATACGACGAGGTGTGGGCCGCAGCGGGAACGTGGAACGAC
>CAIUSQ010000220.1 GCA_903901905.1 uncultured Actinomycetes bacterium | reverse complement strand
GCGTACTTGATGATCTCGCGAACTGGCTTCGCTGCCGCCATCGCTACTTCGGCTCAAGAACCAGCGAGACGCTATTGATGCACCAGCGCTGATCGGTGGGGACCTCGTAGCCTTCGCCCTCAAAGACGTGGCCAAGATGCGAACCGCATGCCGCACAGCGCACCTCGCTCTTAGTGAGCGCGTTGAAGAGCGTGGACTTGCCCACGTTCGGGAGACCAACAATGCCAATGGCGAGTGCCATGGAGTGAGTGTAACTGAGATTCTGTCTATGCCTCGCGCGCCACAACGGTGTCATAGAGACCAAAGTGGGTTAGGTTCGGATGCTTGAGATTTTGCGTATCTCACTGAGGATCTAAAGTTTCCAATCTTTCGCTCTGCCAACTGAGCTACGGGCTAATTCTATTGCGTTCTAAATGACTGTCATATTCCGTACTGCTAAGCATGGGGAACATTCTTTAGTAATTGCATTAAGTATGGGCGGGTTGCTTGGGACATGTTTCCATTTGGTGGAACGTTCCCGATCTTTAAGCGAGCCTACTACGCTAGGTAGCTTGCCTATACCTCTAAGGATCTCTATGCCTCTGTACTTCTTTCACTTTTGTATAGGTCCCGTTGCTACACCCGTACCCGCACTTATACCTAAATCCACCTACTCGCGCTACCGCCCCCGCACTACAAAAACTACTCGATTTTGGCCACTATCTATATCTGCTGGTGAAAAGTGATCAGAAACGAGAGTAGCAATTAAAAGCAGGAGATTGCGACAAATAGCTACCGGCAGGCGGGGGGGGTAGACGCGGGCGGAAAAGCGACTAGCATCAATACATGTACGAACAACTAACTGTGGATGCAAGTCTTGGAAAAGAAGCTTATGAGCATGCCAAGAAAAGGCTTGGGTTTGAATACGATAGATTCCATCTCGCGACAGAACAGCGTATTTCAATGATCACGATAGGCACCATAGGACAACTAGTATTCAAGAAATATCTTGAATCAAATAAGGTGCCATTCCAGTTTCAATTGCAATATGGAAAATACGACGATTATGATTTTACAATCCAGAATAGAATTGTTGAAGTTAAGAGCAGCGGCTATAACAATCCGGACGAATGGATGAAGCTCAACGGAATCTATAATGCATCCCAGTTAGAACAGGCGATAGCAAAGAACTATTACTGCAGTGTCCAGATTTTTCTAAATGGATACAACAAAGTTAACAAGCTGTTTGATATCGCAAAATGTGACACGGCCATAATTGCTGGCTGGCTAGAAATAGGAGAAATTGCCAAAACTGATGCAAAGTACTTACCGTATGGTAGGGCGCATCTGATTCCATTATCTCATCTGAAGGACATTAAAACACTAATTTGGAATTTAATCTAGTTTTTACCTGTGTGCCTTAACAAGTCCTTATTGTATTCCAACATAATGGGTACATTAGTTTTTGCAAACAAACCATTTTCCGGATAATTGACAAGTACTGCACTTCCCGAATAATCAATGAGTTTCAAGCTATCAGGCGAGACAACTTCCATTGTTATGTTCAAATTTCTATTCTGAGTGATTTGGGCGTGAGTAAACCCATCGATGTAAAGCATGTTTCGCCAGTCATCTAACATCTTGAAATCATGCTGACTCTCTGCCCACGCCAGAGCCACAACGTGATGAAGCTCAAAGCCCCGGCATTTTGAGACTGAGTGCCGCTTAAAGTAATCATGCTTCTGTTGCAAACTTCTATTCAGTCGCTTCGCATTGCGCTTTGAGTACCCATCTCCCGCTTTAACTTCATTGCCTAAGTAATACAAGCGATCGAAATGCGAAAACGTTAGGTTGTTAACTTGCTCAAAATAGATCGTCTGCTTTAAAAGAGAGAACGTCTGTTGAGTTTTATTGATCCAATTATGGTGATCACGTTGTTCGGTTTTGCTTGGAGCGGAGTAGTTAGGTACCAGAACTTTACTCAAGTGATCATCGATACTTCGCCTCTCCAAAGGCGTAAGCCTTCGCCAGGCGTTGAGCAATTCCACACAACGCTCTCTAGTTATCGCAAAAGAATCTTTAGAAGTTACTCCGGAAACAAAATATGTAAATTCTTGCAAATCAATATGCTTGACGTCATAGTTGCGAAACAAATCTAAAAGAATGCCGATTGTGCCGTTGTACATCTTGTCAATACCCTTAGAAAAAATGAAGTACTGATCAGTTCTTGTCGATGGTTCTGAAAGTAGCTTATGGCCTTCGACTGAGATTCTTACATAAGAAATTTGAGAGCGATCATAAGCCGCAACAAGTTCTTTTTTGTTGTTGTACCTTTCAATCCACCCAGCTCTATGCCAGTCTACAAACCAATTTTTCCTCATAGCGTCTTGGGAACCTTTGCCAATTTTGGAAACTACTTCATCGCAAAAACTAGCAAAATCAAATTCATCTGAGGAATTTGTCGGACGTTTGCTTTTATCCGTTGTGCGAATCTTTAGAAGTTCTTCATCACCCTTGTGCTCTTGAAGTGCTCTAAGGACAAAAATTAGATCGTCAAAGGTCCAGCGATTGTGCTGTGAGGAAACATCCCCCCGATAGTTATCGTCCGCAATGCGATTTTCCAGATACTTGAGTGCTTCATTACTAGGACTGAAATCACTCAAGCTAACTTTCATTCAGGCCAATCTCCTTAAGCGACTTTTAGCGATTTTAACAAACGTTGGGTCTGCGTCACAGCCAATAAAGTGTCGCTTATGTTTTTTCGCCGCAACTAAAGTCGATCCACTCCCTGCAAAAATATCAAGAACCACATCGCCTTCGTTAGTGGAAGCCAAGACTATTCTCTCCATCAGAGCCAATGGTTTAACAGTTGGATGCACAGCCGGCTTTAGCTTCCCGTTTTCCTTGTTAGAATGGCGTTCACTTGTGATCTGCCAAACATCTGGGCAGAGACGCCCTGCCTCGTTTGGGAACCAGCGTTTACCGTTTTTCAGGATTCCTTTGGTCTTCGCGGCAGCGATTCTTTCTGTTGATTCATACGGGACCCTGATCAGATCGGCATTAAATGTTAAATCTGCGCCCGGTTTGGTTACGTAAACGATTGTTTCTTGCTCGGGCAGAAACTTCTTTTTAGTCGATGTAAATCCATCCTTCTTGTTCCAAGTAATCCAGTTTTGAAAAGTGAAGCCAATGGACTCTAGGTAAGCAAGAATGTGAGCAGAATTACGTGGAGTGTTAAAAACATAGAAACCTCCTCCTGGTTTCAATTTCGGTGCTACTTGCGTAATCCAGCTAAAAGTAAAGTTGAAGAATTCTTCATCAGAGTTAAAGGTGTCCCAGTCCGCTTTTTTCAGGTTGTAAGGCGGGTCAACGCATACTAAATCAATTGAGTTGTTTGGGATTCTTTTTAACAGGGTACTGAAGTCAGAGTTGAATACCTTGTTTAACAGTTTTGAATCAACAAGACTGTTTGAGGTTTGTACGATTTTGTTAGTCTCTAATCGTTCAACTTTAAGGCAGGTATTGTTGGACACTTTTTTGTTGATAATCTCCTCATAGGATTCCATTACTTCGTAGCCTACGTAATCTCGTTCTAGCCTCTTTGCTACCCGAAGTGTTGTTCCACTTCCTGCAAATGGATCCAAGACGACTTCTCCTACAAACGAAAACAGCCTTATACATCGCTCAGCTAGAGCCTCAGGCATTAAAGCAGAATGGGTTCCGAAAGCAAGATCGCCTTTCCCTGGAATAGGGAGGTCCCAAATCTGCTTTGTAAAGTCAACCCACTCTTCTTGGGAAAGCTTGCTTGCCTCTTTTATGCCCTTGGATGGCTGCACTGCCTTTCCTTCTTTTACGTAGACTGCAATAAATTCAATGGTGTTTTGTGCGTAAAAATTAGATGGGTACGGGTAGCTTCCGAACATCAGCTTCTTACTGGGATTGGTTCTATTCCAAATGTATGTATCCAGCACGTATAGGCCAGGAATGTTCTCAAGAATGGAATGTTGAATCGCTGCGTTCAAGTCAAAAATGTGTCGATTCTCATGAGTCGTAAACTCAGCCTTGAGCATTGGCATTAGGGGAACATTGATGACTAACTTTCCGTTTGGCTTCAGGGTTCTAAAACATTCTTTCCAGACAGTTACTAGTTCTTCAATAAAAGAATCAAAATCCGCGATGTCGCCTATCTGCTTGGCATGGGAATTGGAATGACTTTTTTCCTGCCGTCCGTCTTTTGCGTAGTCTTTTATGTTGAAGTAGGGCGGAGAAGTTACTATTAAACCTACAGAACCATCCGGCAACTCACGCATATCTCGAGAGTCCGTGAGGTAAACCTTGTTTCTGTAGACTGTGCCCAGTTTCTTAGTCTTTTTTTTCACTTTTGCCATTTTGGATAGCTCCCTTGCCTCTTGCCTATCTTCGTCCTGAGAACTCACACATTTCTTTCAATTTCACCCGTTCGACCGTACTCGTTGAATACCTGCTTAGGATAGTCGCTCTATTTTGCGTCTTAGACAATACCTGTACTAAAACTATTGGCGAGAGGATGTAGCGACGAGTTTGGGCATTACCTTGAAGATACCTCAGGACTGTGACAGCCGTATGGCACAAACTCAATGGCGTGAACGCTGCTGCCTCAAAGGGCACCATGCTGGTGCTAAGCCTTCGGCTCTAAGACGAGTGAGACGCTATTGATGCACCAGCGCTGATCGGTGGGGACCTCGTAGCCTTCCCCCTCAAAGACGTGACCAAGATGCGAGCCGCACGTAGCGCAGCGCACCTCAGTGCGAACGCGTGGCGCAAGCGAGCGATCTTCAATCAGTTCTACGGCATCAGACGATGTTGGCGCATAGAACGACGGCCAGCCGCAACCGGAGTGGAACTTGGTCTCACTGCGGAAGAGCTCGTTGTCGCACGCCTTGCACTTATAAACGCCAACCGTCTCTGTGTCGGTGTACTCGCCAACGAACGGCTGCTCCGTTGCGGCGCGGCGCAACACTTCAAATGAAAGCTCATCAACACGCGAACGCAGTTCGGCCTCATCAATCACCACTGGATACGCGCCGCTCACCACGATCTCTGGTGCAAGTTCCGAAGGGAAGCGCACCCCTGTGTTGGCGTGGCAGTCGTAGCCCTTCGGGTTCTTCTCCAAGTAGCGCTGGTGATACTCCTCGGCGGGCCAGAACTCGTGACCGTCCGCCGAAGCAATTTGCGTCGTAATTGGCCCGTGACCGTCAGCAGAAATTGCAGCGCCATACAGCGCAGAGGTCGATTCCGCCGCCTCGCGCTGCGAATCACCTACGTAGTAGATGGCGCTGCGGTACTGCGTCCCCACGTCGTTCCCCTGCCGATTCAGCGTGGTGGGATCGTGCATCTCCCAGAAGAGCTCGAGCAGCTTTC
>CAIUSQ010000219.1 GCA_903901905.1 uncultured Actinomycetes bacterium | reverse complement strand
CTTCGCTGCCCGCACCAGGTGCAGGGATCATGAATCAAGGGTAGTGCCTTAACCTTACTTATTGTGAGTAATGCATTAGGCGCCGCAGGAGAGTTAGCGATCCGTTCACTTGTTGAACGAGCACCGCTTGCTAGCTCCTTAGCCCAGGCCTTCAAGGCAAAAGGTTTTACTTTGGCATTAGTCGGTGGTCCAGTTCGCGATGCAATTTTAGGTCGCTTAGGAAATGATTTAGATTTCACAACAAATGCACGACCAGAAGATAGTAAAAAAATCTTACAAACCTGGGCAGAAAATGTTTGGGAAACCGGAATTGCATTTGGAACAGTTGCAGGAAAGCGCGCAGATACAACTGTTGAAGTAACAACATATCGAAGCGAAACTTATAACCCTGATTCCCGCAATCCAGAAGTTAAATACGGTGATTCAATTGACGGAGATTTATCACGTCGAGATTTCACGGTCAATGCAATGGCTCTGGAACTAACTGGCGATGCTCCGGTATTTATTGATCCTTTTAACGGTCTTCAAGATTTAGCAGCAAAAACACTGCGAACACCTGGCAGAGCCGGGGATTCTTTTACTGATGATCCATTACGGATGATGCGTGCTGCACGTTTTGCAGCCCAGTTAGATTTTGAATTAGATCCTGAAGTTTTGACTGCTATGAAAGATCTTGCAACAAGAATTGAGATCATCTCGGCAGAAAGAGTTAGAGATGAGTTAGTAAAGATTCTAATGTCACCTAATCCGCGCACTGGAATTACTTTATTAGTTGACTCTGGCCTTGCAGCTTTAATGCTTCCTGAGATTCCAAAACTTAGATTAGAAGTAGATGAGCATCACCACCACAAAGATGTTTACGAACACTCAATTACAGTATTAGAACAAGCTATTAGCCAAGAGGCTCGTTTAGGTGGACCAAACCTTGTCATTCGACTTGCAGCGTTACTGCATGACATTGGTAAACCTAAAACCCGCGCATTTATCGAAGGTGGAGGTGTCTCTTTTCATCATCACGAAGTTGTTGGTGCAAGACTTGCAAAGAAACGTCTCCACGCTCTGCGCTTTGATAATGAAACTACCCAGGCAGTTGAGCTATTGACCGCGCTGCACCTTCGTTTTCACGGTTATGGCGATGTCGATTGGACTGATTCAGCTGTTCGCAGATATGTGCGCGATGCTGGTGAATTGTTAACTCATCTACATGTTTTGACCCGTGCCGATTGCACAACTCGAAATAAGAGTAAAGCTGATCGTTTATCTGCTCGCTATGACTCACTTGAGGCGCGCATAGAAACATTAATGGAACAAGAAGAACTGTCAAAGATTCGACCAGATTTAGATGGCACACAAGTAATGCAACTTTTAAAGCTTAAACCTTCTCGTGAAGTTGGCCAGGCGATGGATTTCTTAATGGAACTTCGTTTAGAGCAGGGCCAAATAGGTGAAGAGAAAGCCACACAGGCTCTAATGCAATGGTGGGCTACAAAGAAGCCTTAAATTTACTTGGTCGCAAAACAACTAGCGCCACTAGTAGGTATGCAAAAGCAACAAGCAATGGAACCTTTGCTGTCACACCAGTTGTTGGCAACAAAAGAGCTGCGATCAAACCCCCACTAACTATCGCAAAATTAACGACTACATCGTAAACAGCAAAAACTCTTCCACGGAAGTAGTCATCGATTTTTGACTGAACAAGGGCGTCATTAGTTACTTTCACATTTTGACCAAAAAAGGCTGTAAAGAACGCTGTGATTGCCAGCGCCACTTGCGTTTGAGAAAGAGCTAAGACAAGTGGAGCAGAGGCACTTGCAAACATTGCAAACTTAATCCAACGGTGTCGCCCAAATCGATTTACACCGTAAGGGGCAAGAAAAGCGCCACAAAAGACACCGACGCCGGCAATTGTTAATGCGATTCCAAAACCCTGCAACCCATCGGCAGGGTTGCTTGGATCATTAAATGCATTGCGCTCCAGTAACAATGCAGTCAAAGTCAGTGCCGTTAGCCCGCCGCGGTGAACAGCAGTTGCAATAATTCCACGCCCTGCATCTATATGTGATCGGAGAAAGGCAACTCCTTCTTTCATATCAATAAATCCTTGGGCAAAAGATGCAGCGGCTTTTTCATGCTTCTGCGGACCAATTTCATACTTTGTTAAACGTCCTGTTAATAGCGCAGCAGTGAAATACCCGGCTGCAGCTAATAAAACTAAAATCGAATCTGCATGATCGGCGATAGCTGCCCCATCAACTAGAGCGCGAACACCAACACCAATACCACCGCCTAATACAACTAATACAGAACCACCAGTTACTGCAATTGCATTTGCCGTAATAAGAGATTTAGAGTCAATCAGCAGCGGCAGCCCGGCAGAAAGAGCGGCAAGAATTAATCGGTTGATACCAAATGCAACTAATACAACTGCAGTAAGTGTTACTCCAGTTGTCCCGCTAAATACAAATAACGCGACCAATAAAAGGTTTGCACTGCGCGCTAGGTTTGCATAAAAAAGTGCGCGTTGCCTAGAGACTCGATCTAAAATAGTTCCTACAAAAGGACCAACAATTGAGTACGGCATAAGAACAACAGCAAAACCAATTGCTGCACTTAATGCATCTGCTTGGCGTTCTGGGGAAAACAAAACAAAGGATGCAAGCGCGCTTTGAAAAACACCATCGGTTGCTTGGCCAGTCCAGCGAATGGCCAGAAGGCGAGATAGCCGTGGGTGTCGAAGCAACCCAATGAAACTCATAAGAAAGAGCGTAGCCACCTATTTAGGATTATTCTTCTCTTTAATGAAATCGCAACGTTCATTCATCGATTATTCACTCGATAAGCGCGCCACTTTGATGGCACTTTTTCGAGGAGTTGTCGATGCCTGTGACGCCGACCCGTATCTAATGCGTGCTGCTAAGTGGCATGGCGACAAGGTCAGTAGAAATTGTCCGGTCTGTAAAAAAGAGGAGCTTGTTGAACTTCGTTACACCTTTGGGGAACAACTAGGTCAATTCTCAGGGCGCATTAAGTCCCCAAAAGAGTTAGTAGAGATGGAGCGCGAGTTTGGTGAGTTCACCGTTTACATCGTGGAGGTCTGTCGCAACTGTTCATGGAATCACCTGTGTGCTTCATACATGTTGGGTGATGGAATAGAGCGCAAGGCGCCCCGAAAGGTGCGCACCTTGGAGGATGAAGATTATGCAAGCAGGTAGCATTACCAAATGATGCGAAAAGTACTTGTTCGAGCAGCAGTATTTGTAACAGGCTTTGGCTTTGTTGCTGGTTCAGTTCTATTCGCACTTGCCTACTTCACTGTTGATGTTCCTGACGCAAATGCATATGTAAATAGCCAATCAACAATTTTTCAGTACGCAAATGGTGAAGAGATTGGCCGAGTAGGAACCCAAAATCGTCAGATTGTTCCACTTGCAAAAATCCCACTAAAGGTACGACAAGCAGTCCTAGCGGCAGAAGATAAAAGTTTTTACTCTAATAAAGCATTTTCTGTAACTGGAATTTTGCGTGCCGCCTTTAATAACCTTCGAGGTGGTTCCTTGCAGGGTGGCTCTACGATCACTCAGCAGTATGCAAAGACAGCATTTTTGACCCCGAGTCGAACAATTCAGAGAAAAGTTAAAGAACTTGTCATTGCAATAAAACTCGAGAACGAACTTTCCAAAGATCAAATCTTTGAAAGCTATCTCAACACCATTTACTTTGGTCGAGGCTCATACGGTGTTATGACCGCCTCGCAACAGTATTTCAACCGGACTGTCGATCAACTTACACTTTCACAAGCAGCGGTGATTGCATCAATTTTGCGCTCGCCAGGTTTATATGATCCAGCATTTGCAGAAGGAAATGCCGAGCGTTTAGCCAACCGCTTTGAATATGTGAAAAACAATATGTTGGACGAGGGTTGGTTAAGTAAAGAAGAGGCAGCAAAGATGAAGCTGCCAGAGGTTGCACCACGTGCAACATCAGGCCAGTTAAGCGGGCCAAAAGGTCACGTAATTGAAGCGGTACAAAAAGAGTTAGCAAAGTTAGGATTTTCTCAGGACCAACTTTTAGTTGGCGGATTAGTTATCAAAACAACTCTTGAACAAAAAGCACAGCAGTCTGCAGTTGACGCAGTCAATAGATTTTATCCGTCTAATGCCCCAGAGGATCTTCGAATTGGTTTAGTTGCAATTCGCCCCGGAACAGGTGAAGTTCTAGCACTTTATGGCGGCCGAGATTACTTAGAGCGTCAATTAAACGATGCAACACAATCAATTGCCCAGGCTGGTTCAACATTTAAACCTTTTGCAATCGTTGCAGCTCTTGAAAAAGGAATTCCACTGACATCTATGTGGAACGGTGACTCCCCACAAACCTTTGATGACCTAGGTAAACCATATGAGGTTTTCAATTATGGAAATAATGGTTGGGGTCAGGTTGATTTAATGTTTGCAACTAAACACTCAATCAATACTATTTTCGTACCCCTTGGAATAGAAGTCGGTCCAGACAAAGTTGTAGATGTTGCTCGGCGCGCAGGTATTCCGGACACTGTTGCAATGATGCCAACCCCATCATTTGTACTTGGAACATCCAGCCCTCACGTAATCGATGTGGCAAATGCCTATGCAACTTTTGCAGCTCAAGGTGTTAGATCAAAACCATATTTGGTTTCACAAGTAATTGGATCTAACAAAGGTGTTTTATTTGAGGCAACACCATCGACAGAAGAAGTATTTAGTAAAGATGTTATGGCCGATTTAACCTACGCCCTTAAAGGAACAATCACCGGTGGAACTGGCGCTGCTGCACTTGCACTTGGCCGACCTGCTGCAGGAAAAACTGGAACATCGCAATCAAATGCATCTGCATGGTTTAGCGCATACACACCACAGATCGCCGCCTCCGTTTCATTCTTTAGAGATAACGCAACACAATCACTAAATGGAATTGGTGGAATGACATCCCTAACAGGTGGATCTTTCCCAGCAAGAATTTGGACGCAGTTTATGAGGGGTGCTCTTAAGGGAGAGCCAGTAATGTCATTTCCTGCACCATCAAATATCGGTGGACTCGATCCGGTCGTAATGACTTCCGGTGGAATCCAGAAACCCAAGCCTTAGTAGTTCGGGCCCGTAACTAAAGCCATAACCCCCGCTCGAGCCAAAGAAAACCCGCACCGATTTAGCCATTTAGGCCATAAAGGCCTACCCTTAACCCTCTTAAGAGCCATCTGGGGCAAACTCCAGATGTCGAATAAGAAGTATTAACCCTCCTGTCACGGAAATGCCGTGGCCGTCTTAGTCCAGAGGAGGTCGGGTTAACTCATGCGTCATTATGAACTTATGG
>CAIUSQ010000218.1 GCA_903901905.1 uncultured Actinomycetes bacterium | reverse complement strand
GTTCTTTGCACGTTCAATATCTATATCAGCGGTTGCAGTGACTATTACTTTATTCTGTAAATCTTGAAAAATTTGCTGATGCGATTTTTGCATATCGCCGCAGCCAATAATTCCTAACCTAATTTTTGATAATGGTTTAGCCAAGAGAATTACTCACCAGATAGACCAGCCACCATCGACAACAATGCTCTGTCCGGTAACGAAGGATGATCCTGGTGCAGCCAAGTAGAGGAGAGCGGTTCGTAATTCAGTGTTTGTTCCAATTCTGCGCATAGGTGTGGCTCCAGAGAGGGCATCTAGCAACGGTCCAGGTTTAAAAACTTCATGATTTGCTGGAGAATCAAAGAAGCCAGGACAAATTGCATTTACCGTAACGCCGGTGTCTGCTACTTGAGTTGATAAAAATCGAGTTAAACCAATAAGTCCATGTTTACTTGCGAAATATGAGGGCATGTCCACACCTAATCCTGGAAAGAGGTTTGAATCCAAAGACCCTATTCCACAGATAGAAGCGATGTTGATTACTCTTCCCCATCTTTTTTCAATCATTCCCGGTAAGAATTTCTGCGAAAGCCAGAAAGGCGCCTCTAAGTTAAGGATCATAATTCGGCGCCATTCTTCAGATTGCTCTAAGTCCCACTTAGCGCGGTGAGATAAACCTGCGTTATTTACTAAAATGTCTATTCCGCCAAGATCTGTTGCTAATTTAGAGACTTGATCTTGATCGGTCACGTCGCAAACCATGGATGAGATTCCAGAATAGCGCTCTGATAACTCGCTAACAGTTAAGTCGAGCGAATCTTTTCTGCGACCACAAATTACAACTTCTGCACCAGCGTCTAGCAGCGCTTCTGCAAATTGTCTTCCCAGCCCATCGCTTCCACCAGTTACTAAGGCTCTGCGCTTCGATAAATCAAAATCAGTCATCACCATTATTTATTACTCCTGCTCCAAATAAAATTTCCAAATATTCTTCAGTATTCGAACACTATGCCTTACTATGTATAAAATTCAAGACTTCCAAAACCTTTAAAAAAAGGAGTTCCGCATGCTGAAATCTTTATCTCTAGAGGGTAGCCGTGCCTTAGTTACTGGATCTGGTTCAGGTATTGGGCGCCAGATTGCACAAGGATTTGCTGAAGCAGGTGCAGCCCTAATTCTTGTTGGGCGTCGTGAAGAGGCACTTCAACGAACAGCTGAGATTTTAAAAAAATACAGTGACCTAACTCCAACGATTATCGCAGCCGACATCACGACAACTTCAGGTTTAGAAAAAATTGCAAATGAAGCTGGACAAGTTGATGTTCTTTGCAACAACGCCGGAGCATCGGATTATGGTCCTTGGCAAAGTATCTCAATTGAAAAATGGCGAAATACCTTTGCGGTCAATGTGGAGGCGCCATTTAGGCTCTGCCAAATATTTGCCCCACTAATGATGGAACGAAAGTACGGAAGAATAATTAATATCGGATCTGTCTACGGCGTGATGGGTGGAAATCCTGCTCTGTATCCTGGGATGGATTGGGACATTGCACCTTATTTTGCAAGCAAACATGCAGTTCACGGAATCACTCATTATTTAGCCCCGCGATTGGCGATGTTTGGAACAACGATTAATACCCTCTCGCCTGGTGGTTTTGCAGGATCTGAAATGAACGAGAAGGCAGGGGCCGGCTCTAGTGAAATGCTTGAAGCGTTTTACAACGCGGTTCCGATGCGCCGACTCGGTGGCAGCGATGACATATCAGCCGCCGCCGTATTTTTGGCATCTCTTGGCTCCAAATATATGACGGGACAGAACGTCATTGTCGATGGCGGATGGAGCTCTTGGTGAGTCAAATTTGCCGATTATAACAATTTATTTACCTGCCGAATCCTTGCCAATCCACACCCAATTGTGGTGAAGTTGCGTCACCAAGTGCGGGCCTTCTTTGCTGAGGGCTTGTGCTACAAACCTAGTTAGGAGTCGAAAACCGATGTTGAAGAGAAAATTATCCCTTCTTTCAACTGCAGCAGTGATAAGTCTTGGCGCTTCTTTGGCGCTGCCTTTATCGTCTGCTCAGGCTGAAGATGTAACTCTTAAGTTAGTCATGGCCTCTTATACCGATGACATGCTGCCTTATTACACAGACTTGATTACACGATTTGAAGCTGCGAATGCAGGTATCAAAGTCGATCTCGATGTTGTTGCATGGCCAGAAATTGGACAAAAAGTAAAGACACTCATTGCTTCAGGTCAATCCCCAGACATTGTTAACAATGATGAATTTGCTGGAGAAGCAGCAGATGGACTTCTTTATCCTGCTAACAAAATTGTTAGCGCAGCAACGCTTAAAGATATTATTCCTGCATTTAGAGATAACTCTAAGTACAACGGTGTTGAATACGCAGTCCCTGATCTAGCTTCAGCTAGAGCGTTCTTCTATAACAAGACAATTCTGAAGGGTGCAGGAGTCACAAAGCCACCTGCAACTTGGACAGAACTTAAGGCTGCAGCAATCAAAATCAAAGCCAAGTATCCAGATGTATATCCTCTTGGATTACCTCTAGGTGTAGAAGAAGGCCAAGCTGAATTTACAGTTTGGGGTGGCGGAAATGGTGGACGCCTCTACAACGCAAAAACCAAGAAGTACACAATCGATACAAAGGAATACCTAGAAACCCTTACTTTCTTAAAGGGACTTGTTGATTCAAAGTTGACTCAACCAAATCCAGGTAAGACAAATCGTACCGATGGTGCTTGGTCATTATTCGCTAAGGGCAAAGTTGCTATGGTCAACGGCGGAGTATTCTTGCCAGACTGGCTATCAAAGAATGGTGGCGAGAAGATTAAGTGGGGCGCATCAGCATTCCCACACGCTCCTGGTAAAACAGATATCACCCTCGGTGTGCAGGATTACTTCAAGGGATACAAGGCGAACGGTCGCGAAACAGAAATCCGTAAGTTCTTGGATTTCATTTTCGTACCCGCTAACTATGCAGGCTTCTTGAAGGCTGCTGGCGGATTTATTCCTGCTACAAAATCAGCCGGAAAATTAGCTGAATCAGATCCAATCATTGGACCTTATATCAAGCTATTGCCTAAGGCTATCTTCTACCCAGGAACTGTTGGTTCATGGTCAGCTTGTAAAGCAGATATCGTCACTCAAATGGGTACAGCAATGCTGAATCCAAAGAAAGCTCTGACTAACATTCAGAAGAAGTGTGATGCTGCAAACGCTGGATAAGTAGTTGAAAAACAAGACAAGCAATTGCTGAAAATGCGTTGCTTGTCTTGTTTTTCTTATCTCCAATAAAATAAGATTTCTAAAATTGCTAAAGATTGATAAAGATTTTTAAGAGTTGATTAAAGCTGGAAGAAGGAAGAACTTGTCCACTAAGACGTTTAAAAAAGGTTCGAGCTTCAGATCTTTGCCTTGGATCGGTCCAGCATTGCTTCTT
>CAIUSQ010000217.1 GCA_903901905.1 uncultured Actinomycetes bacterium | reverse complement strand
GTCTCTCTTGCGCGGATCACGGCAATCGCTTTTATTGTTGCGGGAGTTATCCTCTTGAATTTCTCAAGTTCAAGTCATTAAGTAATTGATTGCAGAACTTGCTCATTCTTTGGGGGCAATAATGAGGGTAACTCTTTTTTTTGAGCGTAGCTTCACGCATAACAGCGTCGTCTCCGGCTTATGGGGCGACTCTTCTACTTTCAATTATAATTTCCACATGAAGTATTTGATTTCTGTGATCGATCAGTTGGAGAATCCAGGCACCGCAGCCGAAATGGTCGAAATCGATAAGTTCAATGATTCCTTGCGAGAAAATGGGCAGTGGATATTTGCTTGGGGATTACAACCCCCAGAGACTGCAACAGTTATTGATAACCGTAGCGATGCAAATATCAGCACAGGGAAACCATTGTTTGATGCGCAAGAGAATTTCAGCGGATTGTGGCTAGTAGAGGCTGAAAGCGCTGAAGTAGCTGAAAGGTTGGCGTTTTCGGCATCAAAGGCTTGCAATAGGAAAGTTGAACTTCGCCCAATGCATTAGGCTTAGCTATATGTTTAGGTAAAGATTCCGCATATCCGGCATATAAGGCGTTTATTCTTAACATTTGAGTCTTGGATTAGTATTAGGTATGGCTATTTCAATGAATCGCATGCTGGCTCATATGGCATGGGCAAATGCGAAGACAATTACCCATCTTCAGTCTCTGCCTGAAGAATCACTGGCTGCTTATGCAACAAATCCCGAATGGCATGTTGCAGAGATCATTCATCACATTGTGGATTCAGGGGACCATTACGCCTTTCGTATTAGTGGAATACCCGCACTTACCAAACCAGGGGATCCTTGTATTGAAGATGTATTAGCCATTGCAGACCTTGCTCGAATTAAAGAACAGGCTGCGATTGTGGATGAAGCACTTCTTGAGTGTGTGGACCTAGATGATATTCAAATTGAATTTAAGAACTACTCAGACAATATGGTAAAGAGATGGCGCTCAACTATCTTGTCGCAATCAATACATCACGCCACAGAGCATCGTGCTCAGATTGCCTCTGCATTAGAGGCAAAGGGATTTAAACCTGTGGATCTGGACGAGTTAGATCTGTGGGCATTTGAAGTCGAATCTGGCTTATAGTGCGAGGCTTGTTTAAATTAAAGATTATTCTTTAGAAAAGGCAATTACCACATGAGCTTTTTTCCAGCGATCATTGATAGTTGAATAAGTCGAGAGAGTTTCAAGCTTCCAGCCCGCTTTGGCTTCTTGGTTTATGAGTGTTTCAATTTCCCCAGAATTTTCCTTGAAGTACAGCTCCGAAACTTTATAAGTCGACATGCTTAGACTTTAGTCTTCGTGGGCACGGGAATCTAGATGGTAATCGAAAACCTAGAGTGAGTTAATGCTTGATCGGGAAGTGACATGCGACGGATTCACTATCAAGCACGGTAAGTGCTGGTCTCACGCTAGAACACTTCTCTTGATCAGCGGCAGGTAAAAGAGGACGAATTTGGCAACGATTATGGAATCGACATCCACTTGGCGGGTTCGCTGGAGATGGCAACTCTCCAGTCAGGATTATTCTCTTTCGAATCCGCTCAATCTTTGGATCTGGGATCGGTACTGCTGAGAGCAATGCTTGCGTATATGGATGCTTGGGGGATCCAAATACTTGGTCGATTGGCCCGGTTTCCACAATTGAACCCAGGTACATCACTGCAACATCATCTGCAATGTGTCGAATAATCGATAGATCATGAGAAACGATTAAGTATGAAATTTCAAGTTTGGATTGGAGCTCAGCGAGAAGATTGAGTACGCCAGCTCTGACTGAAACATCAAGGGCTGAAACAGGTTCATCTAGAACAATAACTTTAGGGTTGAGCGCTAAGGCTCGAGCAATTGCTAGGCGTTGTCTTTGACCACCTGAGAATTCCGATGGGAATCTATTTGAATGCAGTGGATTAAGGCCCACCAGCTCGAGTAGTTCTTGTGTTCTTTCCTTACGTTCTGACTTTGAATAACCAAATACTTCAAGCCCTTCAGACAGGGCCTCGCTAATCGGCAACCGCTGGTCAAATGATGCAGAAGGATCTTGAAAAACAATTGAGAGATCTCGCCTCAACGCTAATCGCTCACTCTTTGAAATTGATGCAACATTTTTACTTAAGAAAGTTATCGATCCAGACTCAGGAGCAATCAGATTCATGATTTCCAAAAGCGTTGTTGTCTTTCCACAACCAGATTCACCGACAAGTGCCAGACTCCTGCCCGCTTTTAATTCCAGTGAAACTCCATCAACTGCATAAATGCTTCCAACTCGTCTGCGAAAGAGTGACCCCTTCATGAGTGGGAATGTTTTCTTTAAGTCTGTAACAGTAAGTACGCTCTCTAGATTTGATGAGCGATTTAATGTGTGAGCAGGTCCCTCCACGAATAAGCGCTTATCGGCATTTAATTGGGCAACGCTCTCCATGCGATGACAGGCCGCCTTGTGCTCAGAGTCATTGATCAAACCTATTGGAATTAACTCCGGCATTGTCGCTTCACATAAATCTGTCTTAGCTGGACAGCGAGGACCAAAAGCACATCCAGGTGGAAGCTCAACAGGTGAGGGCGGCGCACCTTCGATAGAGACTAAACGTGATCCTGCTAGTGCATCAACGCGAGGTATCGATCGAATGAGGCCGATCGTGTATGGCATCTGAGGATTCTCAAAGAGTGAATCTACTGGCCCTGATTCAACAATGCGCCCTGCGTACATAATCGCAATACGATCGGCTAATCCAGCGACGACGCCCATATCGTGAGTTACAAGCACAACGGCAGCGCCAGTGAGATCGCGAGCTAACTTGATTGAATCTAACACTTGAGCTTGGACGGTGACATCAAGGGCAGTTGTTGGCTCATCCGCCAAGAGTATTTTTGGATCATTAGCAATCGCCATTGCGATCATCACGCGTTGGCGCATTCCACCAGAAAATTCATGAGGGTATGAGAGGGAGCGATCCTTTGGAAAAGGAATTCCAACTGCATCTAGCAGTTCAATAACCCGATTCTCAATCGCTTTTGAAGAGAGATTTTGGTGGATACGGATCGCTTCGGCAATTTGATTTCCAACTGTTTGAACAGGATTGAGAGCAGATAGCGGATCTTGGAAAATCATCGCGATATCTTTGCCACGGTACTTAGATAACTCATTATCGCTGAGCTGAAGGAGGCTCTTTCCTTGGTAAATGATATCCCCGGTTACTTGAGCACTTGGGGGGAGCAGCCCGATCGTGGCGAGAGAGAGAACCGATTTTCCGGATCCAGATTCACCGACCAGCCCTAGTACTTCACCAGGATAAATTTGAAGCGAGGTGGATCGGACGGCTTGAACGGGACCAGATTCCGATGGAAACGTAATTGAAAGATTTTGGATGTCAATCAGTGGAGTTTTCAATTTTTCTTTTGCCCTCCAGTAGCTCCAGGATCAAAAGCATCACGGAGTCCATCACCGACGAAACTTACCGATAGAACTGTGAATACCAATATTCCACCAGCAAATGCAAAGAGCCAAGGATAGGTTTGAGCGGAGTTAACTCCCTCAGCGATCAAACTACCCAATGAAACATCAGGTGGTTGAATTCCAAATCCAAGAAAGGAGAGACCCGTCTCGGCAAGAATTGCACCACCCACGTTAAGGGTGGCGTCAATAATCAGAATTGATGCCAAATTTGGAATCAGGTGGCGAAAAATAATTTTCCAAGTTGGTACACCCATATATTTAGCGGCTCGAACAAAATCGCGTTCTCTTAAACTCATAGTCATGCCACGAACAATTCTGGCTGTAATCATCCAACTAAATACCGCTAGAAGAGCAACGAAAATGAGCCAAGATTTTCCACGAAAGAGAGGAGAGAGGACGGCAAGAATAAGGAATGACGGTAGCACTAGCATTAAGTCGACGATCCACATCAAACTCTTGTCTACACCTCCCGCAAGATAGCCTGCAGTGGCACCCACAATGGCAGCTAATCCTGTTGAAAAGAAGGCAACTAAGAGCCCAATAATGAGCGACTTCTGAAGGCCATGGAGAGTCTGTGCATATACATCTGCACCTATCTGAGTTGTTCCAAAGTAGTGTTGATTTGAAAAACTTGGAGCGGACAACATGTTGTTAAAGTCTAAGAAATCGAAGCTATATGGGCTGAGATAGGGACCAAGGAATGCCAAGATAAACATGAACCCAATTCCAAATAAGCCAAAAATTGCTAACTTATTCCTCAGGAAGCGGCGACGGACAATCTGTGAGCGAGAAAAGGTCTCATTCTCTTTCAATTTTTTAACAGTTTTTGTCATTATCGCTGCAGCCTCACTCTTGGATCGAGAGCCGCAGAAATCACATCTGCGAGGAACCCGGAGAAGAGAACCAAAATTCCCGAAAAGAGAACAATGGCAGCAACAACATTGATATCGGCTTGGTCTACTGCAGTAATAAACCAGTTACCCATGCCATACCAGCCAAAAATTGTTTCAGTAAATGCGGCACCTGTGATCAGTAGACCAAATGAGTAGGCAAAGAGAGTTGACATAGGAAGAATCGCTAAACGAAGTCCATGCTTAAAGAGTGCTTGTTGCTTTGTCAAACCCTTGGCACGTGCAGTGCGAAGATGGTCACTACTCAAAATGTCAAGCATTGAGTTTCGTTGGTATCGAGAATAGAACGCAATACCTCCTAGAGTAATAGCTAACGTCGGCAGAATTAAGTGCTGAAGTCTATTTAGAAATAATTCCATAGAGGATCCCTCGAGGTCTGGCGAATACTCTCCAACGGTGTACAACAAGGTGAAACCAATTTTTTCGTTGATATAGATTGCAAAAAATTTAATTGTGATTGCTAGTAAGAAAACCGGCGTTGAGAGAATAACAAAAGAGGAGATTCCAGAAAATTTGTCGAAGAATTTATACTGGCGCACAGCTGCCAGGACGCCAATGAAAACGCCAATTACTGAACCAAGAATGGATCCAATCAGTAGAAGTCGAAGACTGACCCAAATCTTTTCACCCAAAACAGTGGAAACTTCATTTTGATTGAGCGTTTCTCCTAGATCACCTCGAAGCACTGAAGTCGCCCAAATGGCATATCGCTCAATCATCGGAGTATCAGGGTTAGCATTGAGGGCATCGAGCTTAAGATTGATCGTCGATTGGCTAATAGGTGGATTAGCGCCTTGATAGTTTGCACTTGGATCCAAAGCAACTGATGCAAGGAAATATCCCATTGATGCAGCAATCACAACGAGCAGCACGAAGTTCAGGAATCGTCCAGCGACATAGTTCAGCATTTCAACCCCTCAAATTGTTCGAGACCAAGAGAGCATACGCCCCCCCGGGAAGAGCCCTGATACTAACCTACCAATCGCGCTTGAAATTGAGATGGCTGCCCAAAAGTTATCTAGAGAAAATGGCGACAAATTGATGAAAATGGTGCAAAATTACGCCCACATGGGTCACAACCCTTCAAAACAGTTCGATTGGGAGAGTTTATGAATATAGGAATAAAGAGGAGTTGGGTTGCAGTTTTTGCAGCTACAGCTCTGGGAGTTACTTTGTTGGCACCGACTACCGTTGCTGCAGCAAAGGAACTTTCGCCTCGCCAAGTTAACGAAAAGCCAATCTCTGCGCTAAAGCAGGGTGGCACATTTATCTATGCAGTCAACCAAATGCCTGACAACTTCAATACTAGTCACGTAGATGGCAATGAAGCAGGTGTCGGTTACATGCAAGGTACTGCTCTACCAGGTGTTTTCACCATTGATAAGTATGGTGCTTTTGTTGTTGATCCGCTCTATGCATCAAAGGCTGAGATTACAAGTACCTCACCACAAACAATTACTTACACATTGAATCCAAAGGTAAAGTGGAGCAACGGTAAGTCATATGGCCTAGCAGATTGGGTTAGTTTCTGGAAAGCAGTAAATGGTTCCAATGAAGCTTTCGAAATAGTCTCATCAACTGGCTATGAGGACATCAAGTCAATTAAAGCTGGCAAGAATGCTAATGAAATCGTTGTCGTCTTCTCAAAAACCTATGCTGATTGGCAGGGTCTCTTTAGCGGAATTTTGCCTGCAGACGTGACTGCAACACCTGCAGCATTTAATACTTCATGGAAAACGGCTCCAAATGCATCAGCTGGACCATTTAAGTACCAGGGCCGCGACGACACTGCAAAAACAGTGACCTATGTTCGCAATCCTGCATGGTGGGGCCCTAAGCCTGTACTCGACAAGATAATCTTCCGTTCACTACCTGTAGCATCACAAATTGATGCATTGGCAAACGGTGAGGTTGACCATATCGATATCGGACCATCCGCTCCAAACTTCAAACGCGCAAATGGACTCCCAGGAGTTTCAGTTCGCGTTTCAGTTGCTCCAAACTATCGTCACGTAACATTTGGACAGAAGTCTGAGTTCATGAAGGATCCACTTGTTCGCCAAGCTATTACAGCTGCGGTCGATCGCGATGCGATCGCACGCGCGATGATTGGACCAATGGATCCAAAAATCACAAGTATGGATAACCACATCTTCGTGAAGGGTTTGGCTTGCTATAAGAACAACTCGGGCGCACTCGGGGAGTACAACCTCCAGCTTGCTGATCAGCTACTAGATAAGGCTGGCTGGCTCCTTGTTGGAGGAAAGCGCACCAAGAATGGTGTCGTTATGGACCTCAAGGTGACAATCCCAGCAGCGGTACCTACCTCTGCTCAGGAAGCGTTGATGATTGTTTCAATGCTTAAGCCACTTGGAATTGATCTAACAGTGGACGTTGTTCCATCAGATCCATTCTTCTCAGATTATGTTCTACCAGGTAACTACGACATGACTATCTTTACCTGGCTCGGAACAACACTTCCAATCTCATCAGCAAGTTCAATCTTCAAAACAGATGGAGACCAGAACTACGGAAAGATTGGCTCCGCAGCTATTGATAAGCTTTTTGTTGAAGCTAACTCAGTTCTCGATCCAGATAAGCGCTGTGCAGCTGTCACAAAGGCAGATGCATTAATCTGGAAGCTCGGACACTCAATCATTATGTACCAGCGCCCAAACATCATTGGCATTGATGCCAAGGTTGCAAACATGGGAGCTTGGGGCTTTACATCAGCTGACTGGACAAAGGTTGGTTTTGTAAAGTAACACCCTCTCTAAAAAACTACGGCCCGCCAAACTTGGCGGGCCGTAGTTTTTTCTCTGATTTGTATGTGCATATACATAATTCAAGGCACAGCAAAAAGACACGTTAAGGTGAGTACATTGTTCAGTACTTTCATCAACAAGAATAGAAATATCCCGGAGCTGCGACCACATAGTGGTTGAGGGAGACCACAGTGAAGTCATCGAAGGTGATGAATTAAAAGGCTTATAGGTCGGTTTTCCTTCTACTATTTTCTTGTTTAGTAGAGGTATAGACCTTAAGATAGATGCATGGACCTGAAAAATGCCGCTGACTTATATGCAAAAGCAACTTCAGACTTTCTCATTATTGCCAATGAATTAACTGAGACGGAACTAGACAAATCAAATCCTGGCAGTTGGAGTGCACGCCAGATCATTCACCATATGGCCGATAGCGAAGCGCAGTCATACGCCAGGCTTCGCCGGCTGATTGCCGAGCCAGGGACTCAAATTCAAAGTTACGATGAATCCGGCTGGGGCGAGAATGAGACCTTGGGATACAAAGATTTACCTATAGCTCAATCATTAGAAGTTTTTAAAGCGGTACGAGCATCATCATTAGTAGTGATCAAGAGACTTACGGTAAATCAATTAGATAATTTCGGTATTCATTCTGAGAAAGGTGAGTACACATTAAAGAAATGGCTCGAAACCTACTCTAAGCATCCTTTAGACCATGCCGCACAAATTCAAGCCGGCTTATAGGACGACTCTTCTTTATAATTACTCTGCAGAGAATAAAAGATGCAAAATTTAATTACCAAATGACGTCACCAAGGGGTCTAGGTAAGGCGCCCTTCCAATTCTATATTTCGAGTACGGTCCAGTGTGAGTGAAGTTAAGAGTAGGTGGTCAGGCGATGGTAGTTAAATGAGTCGAATACTAATTGCCCCTGACTCTTTTAAAGGGAGCGCATCTAGTATTGAAGTAGCACATGCAATTGCAAAGGGTTGGCAATCAGTTCGCCCTGATGATGAATTGATTCAATTACCTTTTGCTGATGGCGGTGAAGGTACTTTGCTTGCAATTGAATCCGCACTACCTAGCTCTCAACGAATCTATTGCACAGAAGTTTCACCCGATGCTTATTGGCTCTTACTAGATGGATCAACTGCCGTAGTAGAGCTGGCACAAACTTCAGGATTAGCTTTAGCAACTGTCCTGGATCCAATGGGTGCACACACTTTCAAGTTTGGTCAGGTATTAGCATCGGCAGCGAAAGACTCACGAGTTAAAAGAATTTTTTGTGCACTCGGTGGTTCAGCGAGCACCGATGCTGGTGTTGGCGCATTAACAGCCCTAGGTTTTGAATTCTTGGATTCCAATGGAGTTAGCGTTGGATTAGGTGGGGAGTCCCTTATAAAAATTGCACATATTTCAAGCACAAATGCAATTGCTCCTCCACCTGATGGAGTCGTTCTACTTGTTGATGTGCGCTCCCCACTTCTAGGAGATGCTGGTGCGGCTTCGGTTTTTGCTCCACAAAAGGGTGCGACGAAGGAGCAAGTAGTCGAATTAGAAAATGCGCTGGGACATTTTGCATCTTTGACAAGTAAAGCGGACAGTCCGGGTAGTGGCTCAGCAGGAGGAAGTGCCTTTGGCCTGAGTGCACTATGGAACGCAACGATTGAGAATGGCGCAGCTAAGCTAGCTGAGATTTGTGGGATTGATCTTGCAATGGTGGGAGCAGATTTAGTTATAACTGGCGAAGGTCGTTTAGATTCACAAAGCTTTCAAGGCAAAGTTGTCGGCTATATGAGTGCAAAGGCTGCAGCTGAGCAAGTATCAATTGCTTACTGTGTGGGTTCCAATGAAGGCAATTTCCCACCACAATCACTTGGGGGAGTATCTCTATCAGTGCTTGCCGGTAGCTCGGCGCTGGCCATGCAGAATCCGGAGAAATATTTGATTGAAGCCGGTGTGCAACTTAGTAAACTCATATAGAGTTTCTAACCATGTGGATTCTAAGTAAATGAGTGCGCCAACAATCTGGAGTGAATTCTCGGGACTTGTAATTCACGAATCACTAAAAGTTTTTCCTTTACACGGAAAGTTTCCTGAGCCCGAAATTCTTGAAAAAATTCAATTTTATGTTCCCCCTTATATGGTAGGACCGCGAGCACTCGAACCGATTTCAAGTATGAGTTCTCTTCAAGTTATTCAAAGCCCAAATGCTGGAGTTGACGATATTCTTAAAATTCTTCCACCAGGGGTTACGTTATGTAACGCTAAAGGTGTACACGATGCATCCACATCGGAGCTAGCAATCGGATTAGCTATTGGTGCCAGACGTGGGTTTCCAACTTTCATGGCCAATCAAAGTCAGGGTAAATGGGTCCATGAACGTCATAACGCTTTAGCTGATTCACGTGTTGGAATTGTTGGGATGGGAAATATTGGTTCATTGATCGCTCGGCAGCTGGAGGCCTTTAGTGTTGAGGTAATAGGTTTTAGCAGGAGTGGGAAAGATGGAAATAAGACGATGTCAGATTTTGATCAACTGTTGCCAACCTTGGATGTTGTTATTTTAATTCTTCCTTTATCAAATGAATCTCATCACCTAATGAATCGATCAAGAATTAACTCTATGAAACCGGGTGCAACTCTTGTCAACATGGCTAGGGGTGCAATTATTGAGACCTCGGCATTAGTGGATGCATTAAATCGTGGTCATATAACAGCGGGCATAGACGTGACTGATCCAGAACCACTTCCAGAAGAACACCCATTATGGAGTGCGCCAAATTTGATCATCACACCACATGTCGGTGGGGACTCCAGCGCCTTTAATCCACGCGTGCGAGCGCTCATAGAAAGCCAAGTAGAGCGCTTTGCAACGGGCCAACCACTTATAAATGTTGTGGCGGGCCCTGCTCGTTAAAATTAACTAGTAACGGTTGAGTATTGAGATTTAAGAGCTTGTGCAACTTCTTCTCCAGCTAACATTCCAGAGGTCATTGCCCAACCGATGTGATGTCCGTGACCCTTCAATAGCATTCCACCCTGCCCAACTGCTCCAACGGCATACAAACCTTTGACTACTGAACCATCGTCTTTTAACACTTGCAGTTTGGCGTTAATTGCTAATGAACCTTCAGTCACCGTGAGCATGCTATAGACAGGTCCAAGTGAAATGAATGGTGCTTTCAGACCTGATGAGGCTATTGATTCTTCTAGGTTTTTGACGTCAGTTTTAATTGTGGTTGCAAGCTCTTTTACTGTTTTCGCAGAGGTAACTAAATCTGGACGACCACGCTTATAGTCAGTGAAATAAGCAAAAGCAATGCCTGGTGCGGTGGATATGTAATTTGGAGCAGAATTAAATTTCTTTGCAATGGTCTCGTCAATGATTATAAAACCAGCACATTTCTCCTGCATTGCTAATTCTGCAGCTGGGCTAGATTCCTTGCCAAAACGATTTCCACTTTGATTAACCAAGATGCCACCACTTTTAAATATGGCGTCAGTAGGCGACATCCAAGCAACTAAGAGAGATTTAACAACTGGCTTTAAAACCCATGTTGGGACAGAGTTAACAATTAACGCTTCTAACTTACAGAGCCACTTCCATGTTGGAAGCAAGTTCAAAAAGCCACCTTTAGATGGCGTAGGGAAACGAAGCTGTGGTCCAAAAAGTCGGTCCATTTGCAGCGTGGAAGCACCATGTTTAACTGCAATCTCATGACCGATGCCCAATGCATTCTGATTTATCGGAAGTGCTTTAGCGGCACTATCTGAAAGATACTTTTCGCGTAAACTCTTGCTTCCGCTGAAATCACCTGTAGCTAAAACCACTCCGCCAGAAGATTGTGCAGTCAGTTCTTGCCCACCATTTGAGTAGCGGACTCCGCAGGCTTTACCCTCGGTAATGATGAGATCGCCAACTTGTGCATTGGTCACAATTGTCACGCCGTGTTTTTTGGCTGCTTCCAACAATCGGACAATATAAGTCTTTGAGTTTGGGATTACGTTGTGCATCCGATTGACTCGATGTGGTAACTCTGGATAAGGCCCCGAAAAGGCAACACCAAGTGAAATTAACCACTCCAAACCTCGAGCAGATTGCTGTGCATATAGCGTTCGAATTGTTGGGGAATCCCCAGTTAATAGCGCTTCATCAAATTTCCACATATCTTCAACAAGCCATTCAGGATTGTCCTTAATATTTTTGCGCTTTTGAAGGGAAGAGCCTGCCGCTGTGTAGGACCCAACAGACATTGCCGTTGTGCCGCCCACTTGAGCATTTCTTTCTAATAAGAGCACCTTGAGACCTTTTTGGGCTGCTGATACCGCCGAGGCTAAACCTGCTCCACCACCACCAACTACAACTAGATCCCATTGTGAATCTTTCGACTGCGAGAGAGCTTTTGACATCCCCGCCCCTTCCCGAGTTTAAAAGTTTATGATATCGTTTTCAGTATTATACGTGGGCTACCAAATTTGTAAAGAGTGGGGAACGTGCCAGAAAGGCACCTTTGGCCATTGGACTTAAGAGGCTCAAACCCAAGTTCTTACCAAATCTGAAAGGGAGGAAGTCATGCAGGTTCCAAATCTAAGAGGAGTAACACCGGCGATAGTCACTCCATTTAAGGAAGATAGAAGCGTTGACTATGAAACGTTAGTGAGTTACTCCAAATGGCTGCATGAAATACCAGGAGTCACTGGAATCGTTGTGAATGCCCACGCAGGAGAAGGTACGTCCCTTTTTGAGTCCGAGCGAGCTGAGATTATTAAGGTCATTGCAAGTGAAGTCCCTGGACTTCATATTGTTGCAGGCGTCAGCGGAGAAGGATCTCGTGTTGTGGCCCACGAAGCCAAGATTGCAGCCGAAGCAGGCGCACATTCACTATTAGTCTTTCCGGCAATCTCATCTCTAAGGTTTGGTTATCAAAAAGGTGCTGTGCAAGACAGATACAAGCACATTTATAACGCAGCAGGACTACCGATGATCGCTTTTCAATTCCCAGGATCTACCAAAGCAACATTTTCTTTAGAGCTACTTCTTGAAGTTCTTGCAATGGAGGGAGTTTTCGCCCTAAAAGATGGAACGAGAGACATGATCAGATGGGATGTAGAAATCCCTGCTATTCGAAAAGCATTGCCTCATATTCAAATTCTGACATGCCAAGATGAATTTCTACTCCACTCAATGTGGGAATCAGATGGTGCGCTAGTTGGTTATGCAGCACTTATTCCTGAATTGATGGTTGAACTTCTAGAAAAGGCAAAAGCTCATGATTATGATGCTGCAAAAGAAGTTTATTATCGAATGATGCCAATTACGCGTGCGGTTTATCATAGAGAATCACACATTGAGTCCACTATTGCAATGAAAATTGGATTAGTACAGCGTGGTATTTTTAATTCATCTCATATACGTTCACCTCTTATGGCAATTGAAGCAAGTGCGACAAAAGATATTCGAGATGCACTAATCGCAGCCGGCGTATTAGCAAGCTAATCGAATAAGGAAGTATTTAATGAAAATAGTAGATATCAGGCACATCACTGTGCCTATCAAGTCGGATATGGCGAATGCGTTCATCAATTTCTCGAAGATGGATGTAAGTGTTCTCGCGATAGTCACTGATGTAATTCGTGATGGAAAACCAGTAATTGGATATGGATTCAACTCAAACGGTAGGTATGCCCAGCCAGGAATACTTTCTCACCGCATTATTCCGCGGCTACTTGAGGCCAACCCAGACTCATTAATTAATGAAAAAACAGGAAATTTAGATCCAAAACTTATCTGGCAATCTGCAATGATCAACGAAAAACCAGGGGGCCATGGAGATCGTGCAGTTGCTGTTGGAATTTTAGATATGGCGGCTTGGGATCTAGCTTCTAAACTTGTCGAAAAACCTGTGCATAAATTTATGGCCGAAGAATCAATGTCGGGGATAAAAACCCCACTTGAGAAAGTGTGGGTATACGCAGCCGGTGGCTACTATTACAAAAACCAAGCATTAAGTTCGCTAACAAGTGAGATGCTTGGATATATTGATTTGGGTTACCGTACGGTCAAAATGAAAATAGGCGCAGTTCCCTTAGCCGAAGATCTTGTACGAATTGAAGCAGTCTTAAATGTGTTGCCGAGCGGATGTACTTTGGCAGTCGATGCTAATGGACGCTTCTCCGCGCAATTAGCAGTTGAATACGCCCAGGCATTAAATAAACTTCCCATTCATTGGTATGAAGAACCTACAGATCCACTCGACTTCCAATCTTTGGGCAAAGTTAGATCTGCATATGAGGGAGTCCTTGCAACAGGAGAAAATATTATGTCTGGCCAGGATGCTAAAAATCTTGCACTCTATGGTGGAATGGATCCTGAGAAAGATGTACTGCAAATGGATGCTGCATTAAGTTATGGCTTCGTTGAGTATGACCAAACACTAAAAACTCTAGGAGATTTAGGGTGGAAGTCCTCAAGATTTGTTCCTCACGGTGGGCATCAATTCAATCTAGCTATAGTCGCAGCATGTGGACTTGGTGGTTGTGAATCATATCCAGGCATATTTGAACCATTCGGTGGATTTGCAGATGGATACAATGTTGAAAATGGATATATTTCACTTCCAGAAGTGCCTGGTATTGGACTTGAATCGAAGGCATCCCTTGCTCCGATTCTTAATCAGCTTCAATAGATGAAAAACCTCGCTAAATCTAAGGGAGAAAATTTTTTATCTGTTTTGATGACTTTAATCATCATATTTGTGGCTTTATCGGTCTTCTCTAAAACTGCAAGCCTTATTGCTGGAGTCACCGTAGCCTTGGCAATTGCTTTTTCAATATTCCATGTGAGTAATACACAAAGATATATGGCTTTTTTATTGATTGGCAGCGGTACTTTTTTGAATATTCTCGCGATTTTCAGAGGGGGAGAGTTTAGGCTAGATCGAATATTTTCAATCAATCAAGACATAATTGCGATGATTTTGGGAGTATCTTTTATAATACTTGTTACAAATACAAATGTTGGTCAGAAATCCAGACTAAGAGGAAAATCAGCGGTCATTCAGACGATCCTTTTGCTTCATTTTCTTGGATCAATAATAAATCTTAGTGTGATTACAATTTTTGCTGAAAAGTTGAAGATTTCTACAAATAAAATCAGCCTTGGAAATGCCCTGTTGCTATCGAGGGGATATACATCCGGAGCTTTCTGGTCTCCATTTTGGGCTGCTTCAGCCACAGCACTAGCCCTGGCACCTAAAGCCGAAGTTCACACTTTAATTTTATGCGGATTAATTTTGGCAGCTTTCGCATTAACAATTGCGAGCATTGGCATCATCCGACGATTAGGCAGTGAAGTAAATCAATATGAAGGTTATTCACTCACACCAAGTTTGCTAGCAATTCCAGCATCTCTTGTCTCAATGGTTCTTATCTTTAGTATGGCATTTCCCAACCTGAAAACAACTATTGTTGTCGAGTTAATGAGTCTGTCCTTGACAGGACTTATGCTTTTGATTTTTTCAAGACAATTGGCCCGTGAAAAGGTTAAGCAACACGTTTGGAATTATCTGCCCAGAATGCGCGGTGAACTGATTCTTTTTGCTGGTGCCGGTGTTTTAAATGGTGGACTCACTGCTTATTTTCAAACCGCCACATTGGATCTACCACTGACTAACTTTTCAACCCTAGCCGCATGGGGTTGTACTTTACTTATTGTGTTTTTCTCATCAGCAGGAATCCACCCGATTATCACCATGGGCGTGATTTCAATTGCCTTACAGCCCATATCGCCTAATCCAACGCTGTTGGCAATATCGTTCTGCTCGGCGTGGGGAATTGCAGCTGCCTGGAGCCCAACTAGTGGACCAAACTTATTCTTGACCGGTCGATTTCAATTTACTAGTTCAACGCTTTTAAAGAGCAATGTTGTCTACGTAGGTAGCCTTCTAGTAATGACTTTACCTGTTTTATTCATTGCTCAAGCTCTAATAAACTTATAATGTGCAGCCTAGCCAGACTCATTCCCTCCTGCATCTAAAAAGAGAGGCAAGTTCATGAATTCACACACTTCCTCTGAAAATATTGAACCAAATATTAAGGACGTTGCAAAGATTGTCGGGTGTTCGCCGGCTTCCGTAACAAGAGCGCTAAGCGGCTATCCGCATATGCGCGAAAGCCTGCGTGAAAAAATTATTACAGTTGCAAACGAGATTGGGTACCGCCCAGACTTACTTGCCTCCTCACTAAGAAAAGGCAGTTCTAAAACAATTGGCGTTCTAGTAAGCGATATTTTGAACCCTTCCATCACTCGCATTTTTGACACAATTGAAACCGAACTAAGAGATGCTGGGTATGGAGTAATTTTTACAAATTCAAATGGCAACAGCGAGTATGACTTAGAGAACCTTCTTATTTTGAAGCAGAGACGAGTAGATGCTCTTATCGCATCCTTTTCTAATGACTCAGGGAAAGATCTCTTACAGCAACTCAAAATCATGAAAATTCCAGTTGTTTTATTAGACCGCTCAATAAATCTTCCTAACTTGAGCGAGGTACTTACTGATCATAAATCTGGAGCCATAAAACTCACTAATCATTTATTTGACCAAGGACATAGAAAGATTGCTCTTATCAATGGTCCAATCAGTGGTTATCCCAGCAGAGAAAGACATATTGGTTATAAACTAGCCCATAAGGAAAGAGAGATTCAATTGGATCCTGAGCTTCATCGCTCTGGACGTGGTTCTGAAGCTTTTGGACGGTCGGCTGTTGAAGAGCTTTTGGATTTAAAGAAGCCTCCTACCAGCTTGATTATTGGAAATGGAAACACCGCAACAATTTCAGGAGTTCTAGGGGTATTGAAGGCTAGGGGGATAACTGTTGGTCAGGATTTGGCCGTAGCAATTGCAGAGGACACGCCTCTATATCCGCTGTTCACCCCTCCATTTACGGCGCTGAGCCGAGACCTAAACGAGTTAGCTCAGTGGGTTGTAAAGATTGTTCTGGAAGAGCTCGAAAGCAGGCCAAAGAGATCGCAGAAGATACTGCTGCCGACTCAACTAATTGTGCGAGCATCAACCTTAAAGGCTAAGCGGTAGAAAAGTCACACCTAAATGACTCCATTGACTTTATAACAATTAGATAACGTCTATTGCCTTTCAGAACCGCCTATGTGATGCTTTCGGTAATTCTTGAAATCGATATCATGAAATAGTGCAATTTTAAGAGGTAGGGGAGTAGAAGTTGAGGGTTATAGAGCAGAACCATCAGGCGTGGCACAGCCTTGATTCTGCTGAGGCTGTAAATTTGTTAGCCTCTGTTGGAACCGTCAAATATGTTAGTGCCAATACACATAAAACTTCTTTGGCATGGTCGTCGATCTCACGCCCAGTGCATGAGCTGCAAGTTCAGCCTCCCGTGGATATTTCTTTCATTTGTCCAGATCCGCTCATCTTTGCACTTTCATGCGGACTTCCACGGAGTAGAACTTTAGATAAACAAATTGATGGAGGCAGTGAATGGGAGCAGTTTCATGACATCCCCAGTACACCACTAACTGCAATCTCTCGAATCGCGAGCATCCAGGAGAGAAGAACTTCTGACAATCGCCACATGATTAGAAGCATTTATGAAATCGAATTCAGAAACTCAGAAGGAAAATTGATTGGAATCGCCAGGGGTACAAGCTTGGACTTTGAAGTCGCAAGTGGGGAAAAACAATGATTCTAGATATTAAAGATAAGAACGGATTCGTCTTTCAAGAAATTGGACCAGTACGTTGCTCAATCGAAGACATGGTTCGATGGGCTGGGTCATGCGATGACTTTACAAATTTCCACTATGAGGCATCAGCAGCACAAGCAAGAGGCTTTCGTGCACCAGTGATTAATGGCCCTTGGAAGGCAATGGTAATTCGTAATCTGCTCAATGTTTGGTTGGGTAGTGAAGTTAAGACCTTGAAATTTTCAATCAAATATCTTGATACCGATTTTGTTGGGGAAGAGATGTATGTGAATGGCCGTGTGATTGAGGTCATTAGCGATAGTGAAGATTTTGTACAGTTGAAATGCGAGATCAAAATTACAAATGGTGAGCAGAAAGTTACAACCGAAGCTCTCTGTGAAGTTCAAGTTCAAGCGGAGCAAATCAGCGAGATTCCAATGGCAAGGCTTCTAGAAGTGCTTGAAATCGGCACGCCTAAAGGCCCATTTGTATATGAAATCGCCAAAACTGATGTTGAGAGATACTCCCGTGTTATTGGTAAAAAGAATCCAACAGATTCAGAATTTGCTCCAACTACCTTTTTTGGTGCATTAGATCCCATTGAGCGAAGAGATTTATGTGTTGATGATTTTCTTCTTGAATTGCCACTTAAAAAGGTGGGTGGTGGAAACGCATTTAATAAAGTTGTCTACAAGAGACCTCTTAAAACTGGCGAAAAAATTTCAGTGACAACAACTTACGTTGATGCCTATATCAAGAAGAGCGGCAACAGAACTCTTCTATTTAGGGTCAGGGAAAACATCATGGCTGATGAATCGGGAATTCAAGTTGCTCATTCCCGCAATGGGCACGTGCTTGCCTTTGCATTGCCCAGCGTTTCTGGGTCAGAGGCGGTCAAATAATGGGAGAGATTAATGCTGTCAAGGGAGAGAGAATTGGCCCGTTGACGATGGTGGCCACTAAAACCGATCTGGTTAAGTTTGCCGGATCTTCCCAGGATTTTAATTTAATTCACTACGACGCAGATTATGCAATCTCTCGCGGCTTCCCAACTGTGATTGTTCATGGATTCTTAAAGGCTGGATATTTGGCCCAAATGGCTTTGGAATGGGCCGGTCCAGGTGCTTGGTTCTCAGAATTTGGTGCAACCTACCGCGGTGTTGATTTAGTTGGCCAACCAATTTTGTGTTGGGGAGTTGTTACAAAAGCCGAGAAGGATCGAGTTGAAGTCGAACTCTGGACAGAAAATGTTGCACAGGAAAAAACCACTCTGAGTGAGGGCGTGATCCAATGGCAGTAAAGACTCAGTATTCGATTGCGACTTTGCCTGGAGATGGAATTGGTTTAGAAGTTTTACCTGCCGGAACGCAAGTTATTGATTTTCTTGGTGGATTACATGGGTTCCAATGCAATTGGAAACTCTATGACTGGGGATGCAAACGATTCCTCAAGGATGGTCTTATGATGCCATCAAATGCTTTAGAGCTCATTGCTGATGACGATGCAATTTTCCTTGGAGCGGTAGGTGCTCCGGATGTACCAGACCACGTATCTCTCTGGGGAATGCTCATTCCAATTCGTAGAACTTTTCAACAATATATTAATCAACGCCCAGCACGCATAATGAAGGGCGTACCTAGCCCACTTAAAGATGAGCGTGCGAATAATTTTGACATTGTGGTTATTCGGGAGAATAACGAAGGTGAGTACTCATCAATTGGTGGACGGTTGCACACTGGAACTGCCTATGAAATGGCAGTACAAGAATCAGTATTTACTCGCCGTGGCGTTGAGAGAGTTATGGACTACTCATTCAATTTAGCTAATACTCGAAAGAAGAAGTTGACTTCGGCTACCAAATCAAACGGAATCATCCACACAATGCCATTTTGGGATGAGATTTTCGAAGAGCGCAAAGAATTATTCCCACAAATTGGAACTAACCAATATCACATTGATGCCTTAGTAGCGATGTTCATTTTGGACCCATCGAGATTCGATGTTGTTGTCGCCTCAAATCTATTTGGTGACATCCTTACTGATCTATCTGCAGCAGCTGCTGGGAGCATTGGAATCGCACCTAGTGCGAACATCAATCCCGAGCGGGAATTTCCATCCATGTTTGAACCTGTCCATGGCTCTGCTCCAGATATTTCAGGAAAAGGTATTGCAAACCCAATAGGACAAATTTGGTCAGGGGCAATGATGCTAGAACATCTTGGAGAAAAAAAGGCAGCAGAGCACCTAATGCATTCAATGGAAGCCGTACTCGCTAGTGATGTAAAGACACCAGATCTTGGGGGCAAGTTTTCTACCGCAGATGTAACTGCAGCCCTCATTGATCAAATCAACTCTGATGCAGGGAGTTTTACTCCAGATGCAAGGGGAAAAAAATGAGATTGAGTGGAGATGTAATTCTAATAACTGGGGGCACTGGTGGAATGGGATTGGCGATGGCCCGCAGATTTTGTAGCTCAGGAGCAAGAGTAGTTTTGTGTGACCTCGACCCGAATTCAGTCGAAAAAGCTGTCACTCAACTAGTCTCTGAGGGTTTACAAGTAAAAGGCTACGCTGCAGATACAACAGATTTAGAGTCAATGAAGGGAATTGTCCAGAAAGTTGTTTCTGAATTTGGGGCACTTAACGGACTCGTGACTGCTGCTGGTATCCGACAAACAGCCGAGAGCGTTGATAAAATCGAATTAGAAACATGGAATTTGATTCAACACATCAATGTAACCGGAACTTTAGTTGCAATTAAAGCTTCTACAGAGGCATTGATTGCATCCAAGGGATCAATCGTAACTGTTTCATCCGTTACAGCCCTTGCAGCTCGGATGAATCAATCTGCCTATTGTGTTAGCAAAGCAGCAGTACTTAGTCTGACAAAGCAGGTTGCTCTCGAATTGGCCAAACATGGCGTGCGAGTAAATGCACTTCTTCCAGGAGTCACAGCTACGCCAATGATCGAACAAGCGGTAAGAACAGATGGACCTAAGGTTTTGGAAGAAAAAGTTAAAGGCTCACTTGAAGCATTTCGACCTGGAATTCCACTAGGCCGTCTTGCAAAACCAGAAGAGCAGGCATCGGCAGCGGAGTTCTTGCTTTCGCAAGATGCTTCATTTATCACTGGCATCGCACTTTGTGTCGATGGTGGCGTCTCGATGCTGGGTTGAAACTATGAGGAAACAACTAATGCAGATGGCGAAATTTGTTTGGAATCACAAACTGGTTTCAATCAGTATTGCCATTTTAGCGTTGGTCGTAAGTAGCGCAATTTTCCTTAGTTTACTTGCTCCATTTGATCCTTATGCAATTAATGTAAAGATGGCAAACATGCCACCTGGCACACCAAGTATTGATGGGTCAGGCACACACTTGCTGGGAACTGATGCCTTAGGAAGAGATTTACTTTCTCGAATTATGTTGGGCTCACGGGTTTCTCTCTCCGTTGGAGTTGTCAGCGTAATTCTCTCAGGGACATTAGGAACAATTATTGGATTAATTGCTGGCTATTATCGTGGAGTCATCGACACAGTCATGATGAGAATTGTTGACTTGCAAATGAGTATCCCTTCTCTCTTGGCAGCACTATTAGTTCTTTATGTTTTAGGACCAAGTTTCATGAATGTCGTATTAGTTCTTGCGATAACTCGATGGATGATCTATGCACGCGTGACTCGTGGCTTAACGCTGTCGTTAAGAGAAGAGCTATTTATTGAATCTGCCAGGGCGCTAGGTTCTTCTGATAAGAGAATAATGATTCGCCACTTAATTCCAAATTTAGCTGCACCTATTCTGGTCTTAGCAACTTTGGATCTTGCAATTGTCATGCTAACTGAGGCTTCTTTAAGTTTCCTAGGTCTGGGTATACAACCTCCAAATACCTCATGGGGCTTGATGATTTCAGAAGGTCGTGAGTATTTGAGATCTTCTTGGTGGCTAGTTGCAATGCCGGGATTTGCGATTCTATTCACAACACTGAGCGTAAATATTATTGCTACCTGGTTTCGCGCTAAGACAGTTAAAAGTAATTCTCAAAGAGTCACTACACCAAAGGAGGCAAGCAAGTGAGCATTTCTAGCGAACTCCGTTCACGTGCACTTAATGCTGTGGTAACGAATGACCAAGCATTCCCTAAGGCTGCGAAAGTTAAAGTCTTTGATCCATATACATCAGAACTTATAGCTGAAGTTGCAAACTGCGGACTCGATGAAGTAAATCAGGCCTGCCTCCTTGCTGAGAAAGCATTTAAAAAAGGAATGCCGTTATATGCAAGAATCGCAGTTTTAGAGAGATTAGCTTCAATTTTAACTACAAGAAGTGAAGATTTTGCGGCGCTCATAACACTTGAATCTGGAAAATGCATTAGAGACAGTCGAATTGAAGTAAGTCGCGCTATAGAGACAGTTAAGTTCACTGCAGCCGAAGCCCGTACTGTGGCATCCCGAGTGATACCAACAGATGTGACGGAGGCAGGATTTGGGAGTTTAGCTCTAGAAAAGAGAATTCCCCGTGGCGTTGTAGCAGCGATAACCCCATTTAATTTCCCATTAAACACAGTTGTTCACAAAGTTGCCCCTGCGATTGCAGTGGGATGCACGGTCGTACTCAAACCAGCACATCAGACACCGCTAACAGCACTTCTATTCCAAGATTGTGCTTTTCAAGCTGGCTTAGGTAAAGATTGGCTCAATGTAGTAACAGATGGCGATGGATCAGCTGGAGCAGCCCTAGTTGAAAATTCAATCCCTAGTGTAATTAGTTTCACGGGTAGTTCACGTGTTGGCTGGTCAATTGCTGCCAAGTCATCACGAAAGAAGACTTTGTTGGAGTTGGGTTCAAATGCTCCTGTAATTGTCACCGAAACAGCGGATATCGAAGATGCTGCTGAAAAAATAGTCACCGGTGCTTATGCAGCAGGCGGTCAAAGCTGTATTTCTGTTCAGAGAGTGTTTGTTCATAGATCAATTTATGAGAAGTTTCAAAAGATTATTGTCGCAAAGGTAGGAAAGTTAAAAGCTTCAGATCCATTCGATGAATCAACAAGTGTTGGGCCTCTCATTACTACTGAAGCTGCTCAAAGAGTTAACTCTTGGATTGATGAAGCAAAAGCTGCGGGCGCTTCAATTCTTGTCGGTGGATCACATGGAGAAAAAGTTAATCTCCCAACCATCGTAGCTAATGCACCACTTGGTACTAAGTTGCGCGAGCAAGAAGTGTTTGGGCCTGTTTTCACTATGTTGGTTTATGACTCTTTCAGTGAAGCTATCAACCTTGCAAATGAAACTATTTATGGACTCCAAGCCGGTGTATTTACCCATGATCTTTCACAATCATTGGCAGCTTTTGAATCACTAGTTTTTGGTGGAGTTCTAATAAACGATATCCCGACATCAAGGCTGGATCAGCAGCCTTATGGAGGTGTCAGCGAATCTGGCAATACCCGAGAAGGCCCACATTATGCGATGCATGAACTAACCGATGTTCGGATGCTCAGAATGCGTTCAACGCAAGTTGGGACCATCCAATGAAGAAAGTATTAGAAGGCATTCGAGTTCTTGATTTTACGGAACGAGTACAGGGTCCATTCGCGTCGCAAATTTTAGGTGATTTGGGTGCCGACGTGATCAAAGTTGAACGCGTAAATCCTAAAACGCCTGACGGACGTAGTGATGAAAGATATTTAGACAGCTCTGAATTACCTACTCTATATAGTGCCACTTTCCTGGCAAACAATAGAAATAAGCGTTCGATTGCAATCAATCTAAAAGATCCTGAAGGAATTGCAATCGTGCAGCAATTAGTTGCTACTAGCGATGTACTTTGTGAAAATTTTCGACCTGGCGTAATGAATCGCCTCGGGTTGGGTTATGAAAAGTGTCTAACACTTAATGAGAAAATTATTTATTTGTCTTCAACAGGCTACGGCTCTAAGGGGCCATACAGTGAAATGCCTGGACAGGATCTTTTGGCGCAAGCCATAAGCGGTATGGGACAAATGAATCTGTCTGCTTCAGGCCACCCGCAACCAGTTGGAATGTCCATCACTGATTTATTGGGGGGAATTTATGGAGCACTTGCAGTTGTTTCCGCAATCCTTCATCGTAATCAAACGCAGGAAGGTCAACTCGTAGAAGTAGATTTACTCAGCAGCGCAATATCAGTATTAAATGAACATGCTGTGCATTTTCTAAACAATGAAAATGTTGGAGAGCCACAACGGCTTACTGAGATGCATGGTCACGGTTATATTCCTCCTCCCTACGGTTTCTATAAAACAAGTGATGGACATGTTGCCCTGGCCGGCGGAAGCCAAATACCTGAGCTATGCAAAATTCTGGGTACAGAGAATTTATTGGATAATGAAAAATTTGCTACTTATCAAGACAGACTCTTAAATCGCGTAGAAATGGAACAAGTTCTTGAAAAAGCGCTCCAAAAGCGCTCGACAAGTGAGTGGATGCAGTTCTTTAAAACTGCAGATATTTTCGCAGCCCCAGTCAATACGTTCAGTCAAGCTTTTGAAAATAAACAGGTTGAATACCAAAATCTAATTGTTGAAACTGAGAATGCCGGAAGCAAAATTAAATTGGTCGCACCTGCAATCAAAATGTCAAAAACCCCCCTTAAAGTCAGGATGGCACCACCACGCCATGGGGAACATACAAAACAAATTCTCAAAGAAATGGGATTTGATGATCAGGAAATTGAATTGAAAATGGAGAGGGGTTCTGTCGCATGATTGGTAATAAAATTGAAAGTAAAGTTGCACCAACACATGCAGGGGCACCTCTGTTAGAAGTTAAGAATTTGAAAGTTAGCTTTGAAACTGTCAATGGAAGAGTGTTGGCGGTTAATGATCTGAATTTCAGCGTGCAGACTGGTCAACGAATCGGAATTGTTGGTGAGTCTGGTTCAGGAAAATCTGTTGCGGCACAGGCTCTCATGGGAATTTTACGTGGCGCCGATATCAGTGGAGAAATAATTTTTCGAGGAACAAATCTGTTGGAATTAGAGGAAGATCATTATCGAAAGCTGCGAGGGTGGGACATATCCTATGTTTTTCAAGATCCTCTATCGGCTCTAGATCCAATTCGCACGATAGGTGATCAAGTTAGTCAGGTTCTTCGCTTAAGAAATGTAAAAGCAGCCGAGGCCAAGAAAAAGACTTTAGATATTCTTGACCGAGTTGGGATAAAGGATCCTCAACGCAGATATAACGATTACCCTCACCAATTTTCAGGTGGAATGCGTCAAAGAGCAATGATTGCCATGGCGCTCATTGGTGAGCCGTCTCTTGTAATTGCAGATGAGCCAACTACTTCTCTGGATGTGAGAGTGCAGGCACAAGTAATTGACTTATTCAACAAGCTAACAGAGGAGCAAGGAACAGCAGTTATTTTCATTACTCACGATTTATCGATAATGGCAGGATTTGCTGAGGATGTGCATGTTATGTATGCAGGCAATATCGTTGAATCAGCTAAAACTGATGAAATTTATTATCGCTCAATACACCCTTACACATTGGGTCTATTAGGTTCAATCCCACGCATTCGTGGCCCAGTTCTTAAATCACTTACTGCGATTAAAGGTAAGCCACCAGCCCCAACAGATATTCCTCCAGGTTGCCCTTTTCATCCTCGTTGTACCTATGCATCAAGTGAGTGTGCTGAATTGAAGCCAACTTTACAAATACCTACGAGCGGTAATCATCTCTCGGCCTGCCATCACAGCGAACTCCTCAGTCAGAAAAATGGGAGTCGATAATGCAACCAATACTTGATGTAGAAAATCTTGTAAAAGAGTTTCCGTTTAAAGGAGATAAAAAGAACGGTGTTCCACGAGCTATTGATGACATTAGTTTTCAAGTATTTGAGGGAGAAGCGCTGGGTCTAGTTGGTGAATCTGGATCGGGTAAGTCAACTACTGCACGTTGCATTTTGCATTTATTGAAACCCACAAGCGGGAAAGTGAGTTTTCAAGGAGCAAATGTACTCGAAATGAATAAGAATGAATTAAAGAGTTTTCGTAAAGACGCGCAAATTGTTTTCCAAGACCCTTATTCATCTCTTGATCCACGCATGAAAGTCGGTGACATTATTGGGGAGGGGATTGAGATTCATAATCCCAAAATTTCCAAACAAGAGCTTCGAAACGAAGTTATTGAGATGATGGAATTGGTTGGTTTACGCCCAGACCATTTCAATCGCTTCCCTAGAGCATTCTCTGGTGGAGAGCGCCAGCGCATCGGAATTGCCCGCGCACTGGCGGTAAAGCCAAAGTTGCTCATATGTGATGAGCCAGTTGCTTCACTTGACGTTTCAATTCAAGCACAAATTTTGAACTTGCTTCAAAAAATGAAAGAAGAATTGGGACTCACTATTCTTTTTATTGCACACGATTTAGCGACGGTTCGACATTTATGTACACGAATTGCAGTTATGGAGAGTGGAAAAATTAGGGAAATTGGTGACAGGTCTCAAATTTATGAGAATCCACAACATCCATACACCCAATCCCTAATTGCGATTGTGCCCGAGCCTGATCCGATCTCTGAAAGAGCAAGACTTATTGAGAGAAAATTGTCCAAATTGAAGGAGCAGCCATGACAAAAAAAGATGCTTATGAAGGCGTTCAATTTGAAGTCACAGACAATGTTGCCACCATTACATTGTCTAGGCCGAAATCTTTAAATGCCATGGATTCAAATGTACATAGAGCCATTGTTTCGATTATTGACGAGGTTGATGACACAGAGTCAATCAAGGTTGTTGTCTTCAAGGGAGAAGGTAGGGCTTTTAGTACTGGGTCGGACTTAAAAGAAATTGGCCAACTCTCTGGGATTGCAGAACAAAAATATGTAGAGCTAGATTTTTCTACTAAGAATCGCATAGCTGCTTGTAAGAAGCCAACCATTGCCTCAATCCATGGGTATTGCCTGGGCGGGGGGTTGGAATTGGCTTTGGCATGTGACATAAGGATCGCAGCAAACAATGCAATATTTGGTTTCCCTGAAGTTGGTCTGGGAAGTTTGCCAGGATCTGGAGGCTTACAACGTCTGCCAGAAGTTGTTGGCCGTGGTGTTGCAAAAGAATGGATTTTGACTGCGCGGCGAATTGATGCCGAGGAGGCTTTTTTTAGGGGCCTCATATCTCAAAATGTTCCAATTGAAGAGCTAAGTGAAGCTACGAATGCGCTCGCAAAAAACTTGTCGCGATTGAGTCCTCTGGCCGTACGTTTGGCAAAAGTGGCCTTAACTCCCGAACCGATTTCACACAACAGCCTTGTTGGTGCATTTCAAATGTTGGCAGGAGATGCATGCCATTCACAAGCTTCTTACGCAGAAGCAACACAGAAATTTTCTGATTCGTGACGAATCAGGAAATCACATTCATGAATGTGAATGTGAAGGAGTCGAACAGAAATGTTCAGCCCCGAATTACTAGGAGATGGGATGAAGGTGAGTAAATCGATGATGATGAATCACAAAGAGAGAGGTTTCACTAGGTTGAGCAAGCGCCTAGTATTAGCTCTCGCCGCTGCACTCGTTCTGACAGGATGTTCTTCTGGCGGAGAGTCTGCAACAAGTGAAATAACAATTGTACTTCCTGAAGAGCCAAGATCTCTTGCAAGCTGGAATGCATACTCCAATGATGGCCACCCAATTTTGAGAAATATTGGAGAAGCCCTCGTTAATAGAGATCCAGTCTCAAATGAGTTAGTAGGAGAATTAGCTACTTCATGGGAGCAAGTTGATCCAAAGAATTGGCAATTTACATTGCGTGAAGGCGTGACTTTCACTGACGGAACTCCATTTAATGCCGAGGCAGCTGCTGCTGGCTTAAATTATGTTCTGAGTGAAGCTAATGCATTCCCAATGAGAAATTTCCTTGGTTCTCAGACCACAGCAAGTGCTGTAAGTGAGTACTTGCTCAATGTTGCAACGGTAGACCCAGATCCAATTTTGGATTTGCGCCTATATTTTGTAACTATTCCTCAAGCAGCTGCAATTGCAGCAGATCCAGCTTCATATGAGACCAATCCAATTGGAACTGGTCCTTACAAGCTAACATCATGGACACGCGGTGAGAGCATTGTGCTTGAGCAGAACACAGACTGGTGGGGAATCTCATCACCTGATGATGCAAAAGGTAAGCAGTCAATCGCTAAAGCAACATACGTGTTTAGAACTGAACAAACTGTTCGTTCAGCCATGGTTGAAGCCGGTGAAGCTGACTTCAGTCGCTGGATCTCTCCAGAAGACTGTGATGCAGGAGTTGTTGTCTGTTTAGGCGGAGCAACTGTAGAAACAGGAATACTTCGACTCGACAACGTGCACCCAGCTATGAAGGATCTTCGTGTACGTACCGCTATGGCTCTTGCTTTTGATAAGCAAGAAGTTATGGACCTAATCGGTGGCGGAGACCCAGTGCCACAAATTGTTGGGCCATCAGCATTGGGCTACAACGATGACCTTGTACCATTTGCGAAAGATGTTGAAAAGGCAAAGGCACTTATTGCCGAAGCTAAAGCAGCTGGCGTAAATGTAAGTGCTCCAATTACCGTTGCAGCACGTACAGGTTATGTCGCAAACGGACAAGAAGCACTCACTTATATAGCTGATGCATTTAATGCTATTGGCTTGAATGCAAAGACAACCATGCTTGATACAGCAGCTGCTGAGAAGCAATGGACTATGGGATACAAGAATATTCCTAAGGACCGTGGTTGGGCTGGCTTCTGGTTCCATGGCAATGAGCTAATGGATTATTCAGCAAGCGTTGGTAGCTATTACGCATGTAATGGACCAGTTTCAGCATATTGCAACCCAAAGGTCGACGCTTTGTATAAAGAAGCGCTCCAGGCAACCGGACAAGATCGCGATACAAAGCTGGCAGCAATTGCAGCATTTGTATATAACGATGTTGCCGTAATTCCAGTAGGACAGCCACTGTTCTACTTTGGATTGTCTGCAAAGATCAAATGGACACCTCGCATGGATGGATTCATCTTGTTAAAAGAGATTTCATTCAATAGCTAATTGACCCGAATTGCTTGGCCGATGACCTAAAAGTTATCGGCCAAGCAATTCACTAATTCTTCAAAACTACAATTTATAGAAAAGGGGAATCAAGAGTGACATATACGAATCCGCTCACAGATGCTTGGGCAAATGGACGTCAATTGCTTGGAAGTTGGTGCACACTGCCGAGTTCACTCATGGCTGAGATTGCAGGAAGACAGGGATTAGATTACGTCTGTGTAGATCTTCAGCATGGCATGATCGATGATTCATCTTCAATAAGTATGTTGCAAGGAATCGCTGCATCCGGATCAATTCCAATTGTTCGTTCACGCTGGAATGAACCCGCAGCGATTATGTCCGCTCTTGACGCTGGCGCACTTGGAATTGTTGTTCCTATGATTAATAATGCCAAGGAAGCTATAGCAGCAATTGATGCATGCCGGTACCCACCATATGGCCACCGTTCATATGGACCGATTCGTGCACGCGACATGATTGGCTCAACAGATCCACGGGAACTTGAGAAAGTTGCCTGCATTTTGATGATTGAGACTATTGAATCACTCGAGAATTTAGATGAAATTCTTTCAGTAACCGGTCTAGATGCAATATATATTGGACCAAGTGATTTAGCTCTTTCTTTGGGATTTCCACCTGGAAGTAGTGATCCTAAAATTGCCCAGACAATTGACGAAATTGTTAGTGCTGCAAGACGTCATAGAATTCCAGTGGGTATCCAGTGTGGTGACGGCGATGGAGCGCGTTTTTATCTAGAAAAGGGCTTTGATTTCATAACTGTTTTCTCTGATGCAGGTTTATTCGCATGGGCTGCCAAACTGCAGCTGACTCTTGCTAAGAAAAAGCCTGATGATGATGCAGTGAAATCCAAGAAGCTAGGGAATTATTGAGAGGTTTGATGATGCCACTTTTCCGCTTCATTTTTAAAAGAGCTTGTTATTCTGCGGCAGTAATTCTCGCGGTCTTAACAATAGTTTGGGTTATAGTAAATCAAATTGGCGACCCAGTAAGATTGCTACTTCCTGTTGAAGCGGGGCCTGAGTTAATTGCTGCAACAAGAATGAAATTTGGGCTAGATGACCCTATGGCCGAGCGGTTTTTGCGAGACCTCACGGGATGGCTTCAAGGTGATTTTGGGAACTCCTTTTGGCAAGGGGTCCCAGCACTGCCTCTAGTTTTAGACCGATTGCCAAATACAATTCTTCTTTCATTCGCAACATTGGGATTTGCAGTACCTATGGCTATTGCATTGGCTGTCATTTCAGTTTTGAGACCTGGAAAGTTAATTGACAACGTCTTGTCTACCTTGTCCCTAGCGGGAGTTTCGATAGCAGATTTTTGGCTTGGCTTGATGCTTATCTTGATAGTTGCAGTGCAGTTTGGATTGCTTCCAACTTCTGGATTTAATTCCCCCAAATACATTATTTTACCTTTACTTACTTTGGCGTTTAGACCTATTGGACGTCTATCCCAAGTTGCTCGGTCTTCATTACTTGAAGAGATGAGCAAACCCTACATAACAACGCTACGTGCCCAAGGCATGTCTGAATTTAGGATCGTTAGAAGGCATGCAATGAAAAACAGTCTAATTTCATTTATCACTGTAAGTGGGGACGAGCTAACTAGTTTGCTCAATGGAGCTGTCGTTGTTGAAACTATCTTTGCTTGGCCAGGTATTGGAAGTCTCTTCATCCAAGCAATTACAAGAAGAGATTTGCCTTTAGTGATTCCCTGCGTCTTAGTAATCGCCTTAATGGTTGTACTGGTCAATTTAATAGTTGATCTACTGTATGCAAAAATAGATGCACGTACATCAAATTATTAGTTCAGAAAGAGAGATGTGAAAAATATGACTTCAAAAGGTCCACTAAGTGGTATCAAGATTTTGGATTTTACTGAGCGAATGCAAGGTCCATATGCAACGCAAATGTTGGCGGATATGGGTGCCGATGTAATTAAGGTTGAGCGCAGAGACTCTTTGACACCAGATGGTCGGCCAGATGATCGTTATGGCGAAAAGGGTAACTATGGAAAAGACCATGAAGATTCCAAGGTTTACTCTGCTGGATTTCTTGCTTGTAATAGAAATAAGCGCAGCATTACTTTGGATCTAAAATCACCTGGCGCGTTGGCAATGATCGAGCGCTTAATACTCTCTGTCGACGTGGTGTATGAAAATTTTAGACCAGGTGTTATGGATCGACTTGGCGTTGGTTACGAGCGCTGTGCTGAAATTAATCCTTCAATTATTTATGCATCAGCCACAGGATATGGACCAGATGGACCGTATGTGCGCAGGCCAGGCCAGGACGTTTTAATTGAAGGACTAACAGGTTGGGGTTACATCAATGGCGATAGCGATGGGAATCCTGTTCCAGTGGGTACTGCAATTGCTGACACTCTTGGAGCAATGAACGGCGCATTCGCAGTTGCCTGCGCTTTGAATCATCGCGCTAAGACAGGAGAAGGACAGCGCGTCAATGTTTGCCTATTTGATAGTGCTTTAGCAGCTTTAGCCGAATGGGGCGTTCACTATTTGAATACAGACATTGGAGAACCAAGGCGGAGTCCAAAAACTCACGCAAGTCCTTATACGCCTCCACCATATGGATTCTATAAAACCAAGGACGGTCATATTGCATTATCAAGTGGGCGACAGATAAAGGCATTAAGCAAGATAATAGGGATTGACGATCTTTCCGTCGACCCTAAGTTCTCTTCATATTGGCCAAGATTCGACAACCGAAAAGAATTTTCTGAAATTTTGGAATTAGCGCTGAGTAAAAAAACAACACAAGAGTGGATAAGTTTGATGGAGCCAGAAGATCTTTTTGTTGCTCCTGTAAATTCCTTTGAAGAGGCTTTCAAAGATCCACAAGCCGTCCATAATAATATGGTGGTGGAAGTCGAAAGTCCTATCGGAGCTCTAAAATTAATGGGCTTGCCATATAAACTTAGCAAGACTCCAGCATCAATTCGAACCGCACCACCACTACATGGGCAACATACTGATGAGATTTTGGCTGAATTTGGTTTTTCTTCATCTGAAATCGAAGAGTTGCGAAACTCGAAAACCATCTAGTTAAATAATAAAGAACTCTTTTGCTTTCTTTGCCGCTTCATGTCTTCCATTCACACCTAACTTCCTATAGATGTTTCGTAGGTGAGTTTTCATCGTATTCTTCGAGATGTGCAAGGATTGACCTATTGATGAGATCGAATTTTCTGAAACTAGATAGTTTAAGACCTCTATCTCGCGCGATGTTAGTTGTTCTCCAGAGTCTTTTACTAATTGATTACGTTCTTTAATGCGCTCAGTTGCTAACCTACTCAATGATTCCAGCCAGATAGAGTTACTATCCAAGGATAAATTAATAATTGCTTCCAAGGTTAAACTCTCCTGCCGTAAGAAAATTTCAAGTGCACCTACCTGCTCACCTTTAGCCAGAGCTATTTTTAGGTATTCACGTTGATTCTTAACCCCTTCGGTCTTTACTTTAGATAAATGTAGATTTTTTCTTATAATCTCATGTGCAGTGCCTTCTGCAAGCTTCTTGGTTTCGTTTACATCATCTGGCTTAAACTTCCTGAAAACGCTTTTACCTTGATGCTGCAAATATTTAATTTCCGAGTTGCGATCTAGAATATTGTTTAATC